>NZ_JBFRPK010000010.1:0-25901 GCF_041471965.1 Vibrio sp. 10N.261.51.A3 | reverse complement strand
CTCTTAAGTGAACGGCATTACTGATTTTCAGGGCTCTTTTTCGTTTAATGGTCAGGTAGATCGTATCTGCCTTAATATTCACTCTTCTCTCGAACAAAGCGCGCAAACTTGGGTTTTCCGTTTTGAGTAAAACCATTGTAACGAAAGGTAATACGGCTGCCGATCTCTGGCGGTGCGAGTCTCATTTGGTCACTGAACCCGCTGCCTATATAAAATTCCACACCCTCTTCTGTGTGAACCAAGATTGAACCCATCATCCCTTTATACTTCCCTGTCCCACCTTTGTAGCCAATAACTGTGGCTTCGGCATCATGATGCCTTTTCAGTTTTAACAAATCATTACTTCGTCCTGCTTGATAACGACTGGTGATTTTTCTAAGCATCAAACCTTCGCCATTACGCTCATCGACATTATCAAGTTGATGAAACAAAGCCTCTTCACTGTGAATTGGTACATGTTCTATGTAGCTGACATGAGATTCTCCAATCACGCTTACCCAATGCAAAATGTTGTAATAGCGCTTTTGATAATCTCCCGCAGCGCCTGGCATATCAAACAGCATGAAATCGATTTGGCGCCATGCTGTGTCACTCGGCGTATGATCGAGAACGGTAGATTGAACAAGGTGGAACTTGCCCCTTCCTGCCCACAACTCTCCTTCGAGATGGACCTTAGGCAAGTTTTCAGTAAACCACTTGGGTGAGTAAATGCGATTACCATTGCGTGTATAAAGATGTTGTCCGTCCCAAAGAGCCCGAATCCCATCAAGCTTTTCACTCTTCCAGTATTCAGAAACATCAATGCCTTGTTGGTATGTATTGGCCAGTACCAAATGGTCGGGAGGTAAATAGGATGAATGAGAAGAAAGCGAACACGCCCATAGAGTTGCTATCGCCAATTTAGTTAATCTCATCATCTGCTCCGTATTGATATCTGTAGTAGTCAACAAACGCCTTTAATCCTAAGCGTTCTGACACGTAGGTAGACAACCTTTGCTAGAAGATGCGATCCACTCATCAACCTTATCTAACCTTTTCATTTATTCATTAAATTAATGACCTATAACTCTCATATATTCCGCCGTTTTTAGTTCTCATATTGAGAAACGTCTTTTCTCAATTTGAGATAGGAATTCGTACTAAACATAAATTATTGAAAAATAACAACATAAAAGTTGGCACATTCAGTGCAGTTGTCCATACATACTTAAAAGGAGATATCGCTATGGAACTACGTAAGACTGATTTAAACACAACGACACTGACACTTTCTATTTTCGGTGATCTGGATGCAGTAGGCAGTCGTGATGCACAAACCGACATCGATGATGTGATTTCTAACGATGGTCACCCTGAAATCGAAGTTGATTTTAGCCAGGTTGAGTTTTTAGATTCATCTGGTGTTGGCGCGATTGTTTATATGTTCAAACGTCTGACTGAGCGCGAACGCAACATGCGACTTGAAAATGTGACTGGTCAGCCTCTTGAAATTATGAACCTACTACGTATTGGCCACGCTATCCCAGTAAATTCAAAAAATCCTGCAAATTCATGAAGACCCACTAAGCTAGAAGTAACAAAAAATAATAAGAAAAATTAGAAACATAGGACGTTGGCATGAAAATACTGAAAAACTACATAGCCCTTTCTCTGTCCGCTCTCGTTCTGGGTGGCTGTACTAGCTATCCTGAACAAGGCACAGGGGGTTTGGCTGAAAGTTACGATTCTATTAACTATCAAAACTCAGACTTCTCTCCTGTCATGCCAGACGAGCCTCTTGGTCCGGAACATGGATTACGCTTTGATTGGCAGCTCGCTAAATTGCACCTTGATGCTTTGATCCAAGAAGGTGCTCGTTGGTGTTTCCCAGCTGCTGTTGTTCAAGCAATCGAAAAGCAAAATCGTATTGCTCGTGAACTTCAAGGCGGTCTACTACTGGATGCAGCCAACGACTTAGTGATCCAAAGAAAACGCCTAAATGAACTTGAGGTCCAACTGGATTACGTAACTTCACAAGCCCGCTGTGAGCCACCAAAAAATGAAAATCAATTTAGAATGCAACTGTCGGTTATTGAACAGTTGTATGACCTGCTTAATGTTGACAACCAATTTGCGGAAAACTCGACTGAAGTAAATCCTAAATATATGGGAAGACTGGCCGAGGCGACCACTTTACTTAAAGAACACAAATCCCTAGACCTTGTTGTTACCGGCCATGCTGATGCAACGGGTGCCGAAGAATACAACGACGAGTTAGCACTTGGACGAGCGAAACAAGTCGAACGCTACCTGACTATTTTTGGACTAGGCGCTCAACGAATCAAAGCCGTCTCTGTTGGCGAAACCGTCCCTCTTTTTGAAGGTGAATCCGACGGCACGCGTTTAACGAACCGCCGAGTAAGTATTGAAATTGTCTCGCCTAAGAATGCCGAGAAAATGGGAGGTGGATTATGAAATCCTTGATCGCTTTTATCATCACCCTATCGTTATGCTTTGCGAATGTCGTCAATGCTAACGATGAGTTTTCAGACGCGGTTCAAGTCGGTGATCTAATCCAAGTTAACGTACCCGGTGAAAGTACCTTAAACACGGGGTTCCAAGTGGATAAGCGTGGCCGTATTACTCTTCCAGAAGTAGGCGCTGTGTTTGTTGCGGGTTACGACAGTGAGCAGCTTAACAAAGTGGTTCTAGAGTCGCTGGCAACCGCTTATAAAGATCTTTCGAACGCTTCAGTGTATGTAAAAGAGCAGCAAATCATCGTCTACGTGCAAGGTTATGTAGAACAGCCTGGCGAATACACGCTCGCATTAGGTTCTAGCATCCAAATGGCACTTTACGCTGCGGGTGGTTTACGCCCGGGCGCGCAACTGGATAAGCTGATTCTTAAGCGAGGCGCAGATAAGAAAGAGTTTAACTACAAACGATTCCTTGATTCAGGAGACGAGTCAGCATTACCTACTCTTCAATCACTGGATTCACTATTCGTTCCAGCTTCTCCATTAGTCGGTAACATCGAGCAAGAGTTTGACGCAGCAAAGCTTGCTAACTCAGGTGACAGTGCTGATTCTCGTAACTCCATCAAAGTGTTTGGTGAGGTGAACGCCCCGGGTTCGTTCACTTACAAAGAGAACACCGACCTTGTCGACGTACTTATGCGTTCGGGCGGCGTAACTCGTTATGCCAGTGTTGAGCAAATCCGAGTGATTTCGAACAACACCCCAACGCTATTCAACCTAAAACGTTACTTAGATTCTGGTGACGAAAGTCTGCTTCCAATTTTACGCCCGGGTGCGACCATTTTCGTTCCCAAGCAAGAAGAAGAGATCAAGTCCGGCGCCAACATGGTTTACGTAATGGGCGAAGTCGCAGCCCCTGGTGCTTTTGAAGGCAAAAGAGACGCGACCTTTATGGATATCTTGGCGAATGCGGGCGGCCCAACTCGATTTGCAGAGTCACGACAAATCCGTGTTATCAAAGCAGATGGCAGAGTGCTTAAATTCGATTTAGCGGCTTACACTGAAGGCTTACCTAACTCTAACCCTCCTAGCATCAAAGCTGGTGACGCGATTTTCGTTCCCGAGAAAACCGACATGAACGAGAAGTCTTGGTTGAAAATTACGCCAGACCGAGCGGTTAACGTGATTGGTGAGGTGAATCGACCTGGTCGTATTGAATGGTCAGATGAAATGAACTTCATGGGGCTATTGGCACACGTCGGCGGCCCTACGCTACGCGCAGACACATCAAAAATTGAAGTCGTGACTGGTAGAAAGTTGGTTGTGTTTAACCTTGATGATTTCATTCGAAATGGTGCGCCACGTGACCAAATGCCGCAAATTCGCGCGGGTTCTATCGTGCGCGTTCACGACTTGCCACAAGATCCTTCAGACAATAAATCACAATGGGTTCGTCAAAGCTCTGATGCTTCGATCTACATCTTTGGACAAGTTAATGCACCCGGTCGTTACCGCTTCACCAAAGACATGCACTTCCTTGATATCTTGTCTGCGGCTGACGGTCCAACAAAGGATGCCGACATCCACAACGTTCGAGTAACGCATCGTGACAAAACCTATTCGCAAGTAAGCAAACTTAACTTATCACTGTACTTCGAAACCGGTGACGAATCGTTACTGCCAAACGTAACCACTGGCGACACGATTTACATCCCAGAGAAAGGCAAAAACTGGTTAGATACACCGAAAGAAGAAACCGTTCGTGTGCTTGGTGCGATTAACAATCCGGGGCGTTATGTGTTCAACGACAACATGACCATTCTAGATATTCTGGCAGAAGCAGCAGGCCCTACCGACAATGCTTATGTAGAAAAAATTACCATCGTCAATATGTCTTGCTGCCAAGGTCAGGCTCGTACTTTTGACCTTGTTGAATTCAGCAAAACGGCGAACATTTACAACTTGCCGGTGCTACGCGCTGGTGACACGATTTACATCCCAGACCGTCGCGAAAGCTTTATTGAAAAAGCACGCGTCGGACTTGATGACATACTGCGTATCACCACCACCATCGTATTAATAGGAGCTTTATAATGACAATTTCAGCGACCCATGCCGAAGTCGAGCAACTGTATTTAGCTTCTGAACTTAACGGCCAAAAATCAATATGCGTCACCGCCTGCCATTCAGGTGACGGCGTAACATCTATTGCAACCGCACTAGCTGAGCGTTTTCTTCTTGCGGGTCATTCAACACTTTATGTTGACCTCAACTTATTCAACCCAGCTTTCAAAGATTTGAATATGCTAGAAGATAATCAGCAAGGTCAATTGATTGAACATGTTGAATCTCAGCGTACGTTTATCGGTGTCCCTGCTCCACAAGTTGCTTCAACGCAATTGGCTTATAAAGATCCGACAACGTTACAAAAAGTGGTCAACAAATGGTTAGAGAAATACGACAGAGTCATCATTGATACCTCACCGCTTCTCAACATAAACAAAGGAAACATTCCGGCGCAGTCTGTGGCGAGTGCTTGTGAAAGCACACTAATGGTTGTCGCTTATGGTGAAACGTCGAGTCACCACCTAGAACAAGCGAAAAAGCTGCTTGATGCACAAAGTATCAATCTAATGGGCTGCGTGATGAACATGAAACAAAAACCTAGCTTTGCACAAGAGTTGGTCAGACAAATCAATCGAATGAAATTCATCCCCGCTAAGTTTCGCGATAGCTTGGCAAACAAGCTGTATCAAAATGAGTTTTTGAACCTTCCGATGTAACTTTCTTTTGCTACTTTCTGGCTGTCATTAAACCATGACAGCCACCTATCTTATTAGACTTCAAGCTCCAACAGTTCTGAATAAATAAAAACCAAATTGAGTGTTTTTGGCGAAAATATGACTAAAAATACGATTTTAAAAACTATTCAACGCATTTCACGCACGCAAGGTGTGGTCTTACCACCTTTAAACTCATCCAAAAATCAACAGCCCCACACCTAACTTTAGCGGTAATGTGACACAGGCGGTTAAAGTGCCATGTAAATCGCATCAAAGATGGAATTCGTACGATTATTCCCTAAGATTATAAATAGAGGTGGTTTTTGACGAATTTGTAATAGTTTGACAAAGTTATCCGATGGCTGTTGAAACACAGTGGATGAATTGGCAAATCACACTTCACTGACTTTGCACGTTTATCTATTCAAACTTCACCCATCCCTCCTTCTGCTCAAATGGTTCAAATACACGGAAAGGATCACCATCGAGCAATTTAGATAATCAATTTACCTTGGTTACCTTAGTTGTATTATTAAAGAGAAAGGAAACTCAATATGAAATACAAGTTAAGCTCCGTATTTTTGTTAGTAGCAGCAGCCAGCGGTAATGCTAACGCTGGAGAATGTGGCAGCGTAACAATTGCAGATATGAACTGGAACTCTGCAACACTGATCGCCAATATCGACCAATTCATCCTTGAACATGGTTATGGGTGTGATGCTGAACTTATCCCTGGCGACACTATGCCAACAGGCACGTCTATGATCGAAAAAGGCCAGCCTGATGTTGCACCTGAACTTTGGAGCAACAGCTTAAAAGACGCATTAGATAAAGGTGTTGAAGAAAAACGTCTTCGCTACGCAGGTAAAGCACTTGTGAACGGCGGTGAAGAAGGCTTTTGGGTTCCAGCTTACCTAGTAAAACAGTACCCTGAAATGGCAACCATCGAAGGCGTACGCAAAAACGCAAGCTTATTCAAACACCCTGAAGATCCAGATACATCTGCATTCTACAGCTGCCCTGCAGGCTGGAACTGTCAGATCAGCGCCGGAAACTTGTTTAATGCTCTTGAGCTAGAAAACAGCGGTTTCACGATTGTTGATCCAGGCTCGAGTGCCGGCTTATCTGGCTCTATCGCAAAAGCTTATGAACGTGAAGAAGCTTGGTTTGGTTACTACTGGGCACCAACCGCTGTGCTAGGTAAATACGACATGGTTAAAGTCGACTTTGGCAGTGGCGTTAATGAGGAAGAGTTCCTTAACTGTACCACCAAAGAAGATTGTGAATCGCCAAAAGCGACCATGTACCCGCCTTCACCTGTTCACACGATTACCACTGAAAGTTTTGCGTCACGTGCTCCTGAAGCGTACGACTACTTTACTAAACGTGGTTTCACAAACGACAAAATGAACTCGCTACTTGCTTGGATGGAAGACAACCAAGCTGATGGCGAAGAAGCGAGTCTGCATTTCTTAAGTGAATTCCCAAAAGTATGGCACCCATGGGTTTCTGAAGAAGTGGCTAAGAAAGTTGAAGCTCAGCTGTAAGAGCTTGATTTAATAACAAGTAATTACGCTTCAACAATAAAACAGAAATAACGTCGCTATACTTGATGTTATTCATGATTCGGAGCCCTTTTCATTAGCGATTTTCTTATCGCATGGACAAGTGGCTCCGAACTATAAGGATATAAAATGGCTGACAGCAATTGGTTATCAAGCTTTCCAGAGATGGAACGCGGTGATTTACGAACCATAAAAAAGACGCTAGATGGCGCATACCGTGAATTTTCCCGTGAATACGGCGAAATGATTGAATCTCTCTTTGACCCTCTTCTTTCATTCCTCGTTTGGTTTGAAAAACTCCTTATCTCAACACCTTGGATTATAGTCCTGGCTGTGTGTACCAGCCTTGTCTACGCAGCAAGCCGTTCTTGGAAACTGGCTCTAGGCTGTGTTGCTTCTCTACTTCTCATTGGTTACTTTGGAATGTGGGAAGACACCATGCGGACGCTCAGTATCATCACTGTATGTACCTTGGTTTCAATATTCTTGGGCATTCCGATTGGTATTGCGATGGCTCGTTCAAATCGAGCTCAGTCAATTGTTACGCCGATGCTCGATATCATGCAAACCATGCCTGCGTTCGTTTATTTGATTCCAGTGGTAATGCTACTGGGCATCGGTAAGATTCCAGGGCTAATCGCCGTGGTTATCTACGCGATCCCACCTGTAATTCGTCTAACTAACCTAGGCATACGCTTAGTTGATAAAGAAGTCCTTGAAGCCGCTACCGCTTTCGGTGCGAGCAAAAAGCAACGCTTATGGGGTGTTCAACTTCCTCTAGCAATGCCAACGATCATGGCGGGTATTAACCAAACCATCATGATGGCACTGTCTATGGTTGTTATCGCATCCATGATTGGTGTGAAAGGCCTAGGACAACCGGTTCTCAAATCGATTACTAACCAGTACTTCACATTAGGCTTGATGAATGGTTTCGCCATCGTTGCTCTAGCAATCCTTTTTGACCGCGCTTCTCAGGCGTACGCAAGAAGAACTAATGCGCATTTAGGAGGATTCAAGCATGACTAAACCATTGATTGAAATTAGTGGTCTGTACAAGGTGTTTGGACCGAAACCAATGTCTGTTATGAACCGAGTTCAAAACGGCGAACACAAAGATCAGATTCTTGCGGATACGGGTCATACTGTTGGTTTAAAAGAGATTAACCTTGAGATTAACCGTGGCGAAATCTTCGTTATCATGGGGCTTTCTGGCTCGGGTAAATCGACGCTGATTCGCCACTTCAACCGTTTGATTGACCCGACTCAAGGTAAAATCATGGTTGAAGGCATTGATGTCATGAGCCTCAACACTAAACAGTTAGAAGAGTTCCGTCGTCATAAAATGTCGATGGTATTCCAACGCTTTGGTTTAATGCCTCATCGCACAGTGGTAGAAAACGTTGCTTACGGGTTAGAAGTACAAGGCATTAAAAAAGAAGACCGTTTAGCAAAAGCCAATGAATGGTTAGAAACGGTGGGCTTGAAAGGTTACGGCAAGCAATACCCTGCGCAACTTTCAGGTGGTCAGCAACAACGTGTTGGCCTTTCTCGCGCTCTGTGTACTAACGCTGAAATCTTGTTAATGGATGAAGCCTTTTCGGCACTCGACCCTTTGATTCGAAGTGAAATGCAAGATCAGCTTATCGAACTTCAAGAGAAGCTTCATAAGACGATTGTTTTCATCACTCATGATCTGGACGAAGCACTCCGCCTAGGCGATAGAATCGCAATTTTGAAAGACGGCGAGTTAGTACAACAAGGCACACCACATGAGATTCTGCTAAATCCAGCCGATGATTACGTGGAAGCGTTCGTGAAAGACGTAAACCGTGCTCGTGCACTGACCGTTGAAACCGTTATGCAGCCTCCTCTGTATCGAATCACATCAGAAACGATTGAAGGTGCTCTGGCACAGATGAAGATGCTGAAAAACGATTACGCTTATCACGTAACGGATGACGGCTATCAAGGCCTAGTCACACAAGAGAGCCTACAAGACGCAGTTGAAGATTCATCGGTACATGATTTTAGTGATGAGATATACGAAGAAGTCCCTGCCATCTTACCAGATGCGGTGATTGAAGAAGTGCTACCGGACACTATGTCTTGTGACTACTCTCTTCCAGTTGTTGATGAAGACGGTAATCTAAAAGGTGAACTCGAGAGAAGCGCTGTTGCTGATATCTTCTCAGAAAGTAGCGAGGAAGAAGTAGAAGCCGACCCAAAGCCAAAGATTGATAAAGCTTCGTAGTCCTACTTTTCGTGATTTAAAGCTCGGCTGTTTAAATTATCGCTATTTGCGTTATCGCTATTTAGATTAGCCCAAACTGCTTACCCCGCTCTAAGACCACTGTTGTTAATTCACTGCAGTGGTCTTTTTTATTTGTATCGGGCTCGTTTTCTTCTGAGATCTACCCGCACCTTAGGCTTTATAGGCACCTAAGTTTATATTTCATAAGAGAAAACAAAATAAAATCAGTCCGTTAGGTTTGTCACAAACCCAATAGCAAGATGAGTGAGATGCCAATTAAATGCTCTATTTGTACGGCAACCAGTTGAAATTATTCTAGAAAATGACTAAAACTTAATAGTATTAACAGATATTAAGCTCAATAAAAGGACTTAGTTTGATGAATTCTACTTTAGCGTCAGACGCAGCTACAAATCTAAACTCACAACAAGTGAGCGAGCTTGTCGATGAAAGCGTTCTGGAGCAAATGATTCGCGATACAAGTGCGGACATTATCCCTATCTTGATCGACCATTATGCCGAAGAATCACAAACACGCTTGGTCGCTATAAAAGAGGCAGTCACGCAGAAAGACGCTCAAACACTTGAGTTCGAGGTCCACACTCTCGGCAGCACAGCGCTTTCGTTAGGTAATCGCCCTTTGGGTGAATTAGCTCGAGCTTTAGAAAAGCTATGTTTAGAACAGAGTCATGATGCGGCATTTCGACAAGTTGATGAATTACTAGAGCTCGCAGAGCGTTCAATAAAAGCCTTGCTTGAAAGGAAAGAGGCAGGCTTCAGCTAGCTTTGCATGTTCATTATCGGTATCAGATTAAAAACTCAAAACAGTCGTTATTAATATAGTCGCCATAAGATGGGCTCCATCATGAACAGCAATGCGAGAAGTTATACAGGCCGCTTCTTAAAAGATTGCATGTGGTAGATAACAAATACACAAGACTCGTATTGATGGTTGCATATCACTATGTTATTGATTGGTTAGGATAAAGTTTCAAAAGGAATACACAATGCGCCCTAAGGTATTGTTAGTTGAAGACTCCACCTCACTCGCCGTACTCTACAAGCAGTACGTAAAAGACGAGCCCTATGATATTTTCCACGTCGAAACCGGCGCGGAAGCTAAGACCTTCATTGAAAGGCACTCTCCACAGCTTGTGATTCTCGACCTTAAGCTTCCTGACATGCCAGGCGAAGAAGTCTTAGATTGGATTACTGCTAACGAAATACCGACCGCTGTCATCATCGCGACAGCGCATGGTTCAGTAAACATCGCGGTAGACCTTATCCAACGCGGTGCAGAAGACTTCTTAGAGAAACCCATTCAAGCCGATCGACTCAAGACCTCTGTTAGCTTGCATCTAAAAAGAGCGAAACTCGAAAACCTCGTCGATAACATGCAAAGCAAATTCGATCGTGATCGTTTTCATAATTTCATTGGCTCTTGCCTACCCATGCAGGCGGTTTACAAGATCATTGATTCGGTAGCACCAACCACTGCCAGCGTGTTTATTAACGGCGAAAGTGGTACAGGTAAAGAAGTGTGTGCGGAAGCGATTCACCAAGAGAGTCAGCGTAATGGTAAACCCTTCGTGGCCATTAACTGCGGCGCTATCCCTCGAGACCTAATGGAGAGTGAAATCTTCGGTCACGTTAAAGGTGCGTTTACCGGTGCGACAACCGACCGGAAAGGTGCAGCAATGCAAGCGCATGGCGGTACCCTATTTCTCGATGAGCTTTGTGAAATGGAACTGGAGATGCAGAAGAAGCTCCTCAGATTTTTGCAAACTGGTACGTTTACTCCACTCGGTGGCAACCGCGAGATTAAAGTGGATGTCAGAATTATCTGTGCGACCAACCGCGATCCACTGGTTGAAGTAGAAGAAGGACGTTTTAGAGAAGACCTTTACTATCGTGTTCACGTTGTGCCTATCGAGATGCCACCGCTTCGCGAGCGAGGGAGTGACATTGTCACTCTTTGCAATCATTTCTTGAAGCTGTACGCGAAGCAAGATAAGAAGAAGTTTAAATCAATAGACAAAGAAACGCAGAATCTACTTAAACGTTATGCGTGGCCAGGCAATGTGCGTCAGTTGCAAAACATCATCCGTAACATCGTGGTGTTGAACAATGAAACGAGCGTGACTAAAGACATGTTACCGCCTCCGATTAATAAAGTAGATGCCGCTCCATCATCTAAATCAGTGACACCAATTCGAGTAACTGCGCCTCAACCTGCAGTTGTTGAAGCACCAGAAGCTAAGTTGCCACCGATTACTCCGGAAGAGTTGGAACAATCGTCAGTTGCTCAAGCTCACAATGAGCCGATGACGCCTGCATTTACCACAAGCGAAGGTGCTATTCGTCCAATGTGGCAAATAGAACGTGAAGCCATTCAACATGCCATAAATCATTGCGATGGGAATGTGTTAAACGCTGCTGTGCTGTTAGAACTTAGCCCTTCTACTGTTTATCGTAAGAAACAGGCTTGGGAATCGGAAGATGAGTACAATCAAGCCTAACCAAGGTGTACTCGACATAAACCTTCATGAGATTTGGCTGTTGATCGACAGCCAAACTTTTGGAGGTATAGAAACGCATGTTTTAGAATTAGCACAAGGCCTGATATCGGAAAGCGCTCAGTATTCAGAGGCTGTTCGTATCGTTCTTTTGACTAAGTTTAATCCTGAAGCGATCATCGTTGAAAAGTTGAATGCGCTAAACATCCCTTTTAGTTACCTCTCCGATTTAGCCTCATGTTCTGTAGATTCAAATGGCAATAGCGCGACACAGCTGAAACGTGCAGTTCAACATTATCAACCAAGGCTTATCCATGCTCATGGTTACAAAGCCAGTTTGGTCAGCAAGTTAATCAAGCTTGTACCTCGTTTAAAGAACACCAAACAAATCACCACTTATCACGCAGGTGAAACCCCAACAGGCAAAGTATGGCTTTATGACTGGCTCGACCGTTACAGCAGCTTTCTTTCTGATCAGTCGCTCGTGGTCAGTGAAAAGATTAAAGCGAAAGTGCCGAGTCAAACCCATCAATTGAATAACTTTGTTAAAATGCCAAGCGGGTTAACAAGCTCCCCTTCATCAAGCCCATTCCATGTTGGTTTTGTGGGGCGATTGAGCCATGAAAAAGCGCCTGATCGATTTGTTGCATTAGCCAAACAGTTTCCTGATGTTCGGTTTGAGCTTTTTGGTGACGGGCCAGAAATGGACATCTTAGTTAAATCGCAGCCTGATAATGTGACCTTTCATGGGCATCAGACCAATATGGACGACGTCTGGAGCCAAATCGATCTGTTAATCATCCCTTCTCGCTTTGAAGGCTTACCTATGGCGGCATTAGAAGCCATGATTCGTGGCATTCCCGTTCTCGCCACCTCAGTTGGTAACTTGCCTCAACTCATCGAGCATCAAGTTAACGGCTACCTTGCAAATTCAGAAGCTGAGCTAGAACAGTTTTTATCTTTGTGGATGTCATTGACGAACGAGCAGCGTGACTCTCTCAAGAGTCACGCGATAGAAACCGTGAAAAACCAATACTCTCCACAAGCCGTTGTCCCGCAGTTGTTGGAAATCTATCAACTCGACCGTTAATTCTAGCCTTAGTCGATAACTGGTTATTTGGGCTTGATGATTTAAGTACTTTAGTCAGTTTTATACTGATTCTCAAAATGACAAAACTCACCTCAAGGCTACGCCCTCACTTAATAATCCAACATTAAATCAGTAAGTTAAACAAAATGCATAACTGGCACTCACTTTGCAATCTTTAACATCAGGCGTAACTACGTCTTAAAAAGATTACGAGCCGAGTCCTAAAGAGTTTATTTGCCAATAGAGGTCACAATGGTCAACCCTGAAGCCAATAGATTGCCAGTCATCATCACGATCAGCACCTTGTGTGTTGGGCTTGGTGTTGTTTGGTACTTTGTGCCTCACCCTGCTGTCATTGTGGCGCTCGCTCTTGTGCCATTGGCCGGGTTATTCGTGTTAAACAAAACATTCTGGTTAGTTTTACTGTTCGTTGTCTTTTCATTTTTCCGAATTCACGAAGCTATACCTCAGCTCTATTCGCTAAAAATACCGCTGATGCTTTCATTAGGCGCTCTGTCGGCTCTTCTATGGCATGCATTAATCAGTAAAGAACTTAAAATCTTCTGGCACCCTTGTTTAAATTGGCTCGCCATATTTTGGGTATTGGTTTTCATTGGTATTATCTTCGCGTCCAACAGGCCAATAGCACTAGCAGAATTCAAGGGCGTTTATTGGAAAATTATAGTGATGACGCTTGCGATTACTTGGCTAGTAAATACCACGGAAAATCTCGCAAAAACCGCGATGACGATTATCTACGCTGGCGCTTTAGTCAGCTCTATTGCCGTGTACAACTCAGTAAATGGTATTGGGCTTGTCGAGGGCTCACGCGTGACTATTGGCCGCGATTTTGGCTCTATGTTAGGTGACCCGAACGACCTAGCACTGGTACTGATGTTCCCACTCGCCTTTACAATAAGCCAAGCCACCACGACTGGCATCTCACGATCCAAACGTTTAATCAGTGCCTTAGTTTGTCTGTTACTGCTCGCCGCCATTATTGCCACTCAAAGCCGTGGCGGACTACTGGGGTGTATTGCGGTGATTGGTATTTTTGCGTGGAAGCTAGTGCGCTCTAAAGTTCTCTTAATCTCAGTGGGAACTGTCGCGGCCGTGGTGCTCTATTTAGTTGCTGGTATCTCAGACAGATCTTCTGGTGGTGCCGCTGAACAAGGTATCGATGAATCTGCAATGGGTCGAATCTATGCTTGGGAAGCAGCAATAAAGATGGCAGTTGAGAATCCACTGACCGGCGTAGGGTTGAACAACTTCTTCTCGAACTACTTCTTTTACAGTTCGCATTGGGACGGACTGAATCACGCCGTTCACAGTACCTGGTTTGGTGTGTTGGCAGAAACAGGCTTTATTGGTCTGATCATTTTTGTCTGCCTTATCGTTGCTTTGATCAAAACCTCTCGCTCTACGCTAACGAGGTTAAAAAACTCGGCCACAGAAATCGCCCCCGAACTCAATGCGGTCGCCTATGCGATCTATGCAGGTCTGATTGGAACAATCGTGTCGGGTACATTTTTGACTCAAGGCTTCAACTGGCCGATTTATATCCTCGCAGCACTCACAGTTTGCGTCTCAAATGTATCTCAAACTGCCTGTCAAAATGAGAAAACCTAAAAGACACATTTTAACCTATTGAAAATATTATATTTATTAGATGGCACAATATATGAAAGTACTTCTATATAACAAAAAAGAGGATTTTCATTATGACGTCAGTATATATACATCAATTCAAACATTGGCTTAAGTTTCATCCTAATTCTCGAATTAGAAATGTGTTTTTCATTTTGAAAAACATCAGAAGCGCAGAGCTACCTACCCCTAAACTATTTAATCGCTGTCTATATCAAGCGCACAAGCTAGTGGTGAATCTGGTTTCTGGCTTTACGCGATTCTTCTACTGGACTCCGGCTTTCAAAGGTCGTGTGGTTCAATGTGGCAAACGCCTGTATTTGTATGGTGGACTGCCTTTCGTCAGCGGTCCGGTGCAAATTACGATTGGCGACAACTGCCGTATCTCTGGCCACACGACATTCTCTGGTTGTACTCAGCCACTTGAAGGCTTGGAACACCCACTATTGTCGATTGGCAACAACGTCGACATTGGTTGGCAGTCGACTATCGCTGTTGGCGGTAAAGTCGTTATCTCTGACAACGTACGAATCGCAGGCGGCGCTTTTCTATTTGGATACTCTGGACACCCGCTTGATGCAAAACGCCGAGCGCTAGGTGAAGGTGACGACCCTCAGCAAATCGGTGACATCATTCTTGAACCCGATGTTTGGTTGGGCACGAATGTGACGGTCAAAGGTGGCGTAACCATCGGCGAAGGTGCCGTAATAGCCGCAGGCAGCGTAGTAACAAAGAATATTCCTGCCTTCGCAATCGCAGGTGGCAACCCAGCTCGAGTTGTCGGTCACATCAAACCCGTTGAAGTGACAGAATCCGATATGTTCGATTCGTTAGAGACTCATGGAGGTGACCATGCGTGATTTAATCGTATTTGGTGAAGACTTTGGTGGCCTACCTTCATCGACTCAACATTTAGTTCGTCACCTTGCTAAGCAGCACAAAGTCTTATGGGTCAACTCTATTGGCTTAAGACAACCGAAGCTGTCCGCCAAAGATGTTAGCCGAGCGTTCAACAAGTTGTTTGGTAAAACCAAGGCCGTAACTCAAAACATGCTCGACTCTGAGGGACACGACAACATTACTATCGTTAACTTAAAGACAATCCCTGCGCCTGCTTCTAAATTTTCTAGAAAGTTGGCTCAGCAAATGATGTTGCACCAACTAAAACCGGTTATTGCAGAGCTTAATCTTAACGCGCCTATCCTATGGACTTCTCTTCCGACCGCTGTTGATTTGTGCGGACACTTACGCGAGTCATCTGTGGTCTATTACTGCGGTGATGATTTTAGCGCGCTGGCTGGTGTTGATCATGACACCGTTGCACAGCACGAATCAGAGCTAATCGAAAAATCAACGCTTATATTCGCGGCTAGCAAAAAATTGATGGATAAATTTCCAAAGCATAAAGCGCACTTGCTACCACATGGTGTCGACGTAGACCTATTTTCAACACCCGCACCAAGAGCAAAAGATTTACCAAGCAACCACCGCCCTATTGCTGGTTTTTATGGCAGCCTTTCTAAGTGGCTTGATTATGAAATGATTGATCATGTTGCGAATGCGATGCCGGAATGGGACTTTGTTTTCATAGGTCCAAACGAGCTTGATACGCTCATGCTGCCTAAGTTGAGTAACGTACATTACCTTGGCCCTCGTCCACACCACACGCTACCAAGCTATTCTCAACACTGGGATGTGAGCTTGTTGCCGTTTGTTGATAACGAGCAGATCCGAGCGTGTAGCCCACTCAAACTAATGGAATACCTTGCGGCGGGCACACCCATTATCACAACACCGTTCCCTGCTTTGGTTCCATATCAAGGGCACGTAACCACGGTTGGCAGTGCCAACCAAATGATTTGGGCGCTTGATCATGCACGCGAGCTAAGCAACTCACCTATCTCTGTCGTCGAACAAGAGAGCTGGCAGAACCGTGGTAACTTCGTACATTGGATGTTGGAGCTATTATGAATAATCTGAAATTGCGGTTATTAGTCATCATCAATGCGATGTGGCGCCAACGCTACGTTATCGTTCTGCCAATGCTTATTTTGCCCTTTGTAGGCTTTGGTGTGAGCAAGTTGGCTCCAACTAAATATGACGCGCATACCAGTATGTTGATTCAAGAAACGGCCAAGATGAATCCATTCTTGGAAGACATTGCCGTTTCGACGATGCTCAAAGATCGACTTAACGCATTGAGAACACTGCTTCACAGTCGACATGTGCTTTACTCGGTCGCTGATGAACTGCAATTAACCACGCCAGATATGCCTGAAATTGAGAAACAAGAGATCATTACTGACCTGTCTCAACGTCTAACGGTGACTCAGCTTGGAAAAGATTTTCTAAAGATAAGTCTAACGTCGAACACACCAAATGGAATGGAAGCGACGCTGCGCTCGGTAAGTGAACATTTCATTGAACAGTTACTCGCACCGGAGCGTTCATCGATTGAAGATTCAAGTAACTTCTTGAAAATCCATATCGACAAACGTAGCGCAGAGCTTGCAGAAGCAGAAGAAGCGCTAGCTGCATACATGAATGAGAATGTTCATTCGACGCCTGAGGTACAGAGCCAAAGTTTGAATCGCTTAGCTTCACTCAAACAAACACTGGCAGAAAAAGAGGCCGAGTTATCGGGTGTCGAAAAAAGTTTAGGGTCAATCGACCAACAACTTTCAAGAACCAACCCTGTGATCGGTAAATTAGAAGACCAGATCATCGACATTCGTAGCGACCTTACCTTGTTACAAGCTAAATACACGGACAAGCACAGTGCTGTGCAAGCTAAAGTGCGTGAGCTAGACAGACTAGAGAATGAACGTAAGAGTTTGCTCGAGGTAACCCAGCCAACGATGAACAGCGACCAGCTTTGGGACATCGCAAGTAGTACGACACTGAACAAACTTTCTGATACCCAACCTCTTCTGGTCACTCAATTACACAGCCTACAGCTGGTTCGTGCTCGCTTTGAGTCTTTAACTGAAGAGACCAAAAGCCTTCGAACTATGATTTTCGAATTAGAACACAAGGCCAATAACTTCGGCGAAAATGCAAAAGAGATGTACCGCCTTAAACGTCAAGTTGAAATCAAACGTCAACTATATGATGAACTGACAGAGCGTTATGAAATGGCTCAACTAACGGGTTCGCTTGGTGTATTCGAGCAAAACAAACGTGTGAAGATTATCGATTTGCCTTTCACACCGAGTGTCAAATCTAACATGCCGACTTTTGTTTTTATTCTGGCTGGATTCGTTGCAGGTATCGGATTGGGTATTGGTTTAGCGGTATTGTTTGAACTGTTTGATTCTTCAATCAAACGCAAAGACGAAATCGAAGATATCTTGGGTGTCCCTGTGATAACGGTGATCCCTAAAATGAGCTAGTCAGCCTCAAAGCCATTTTTGACTTGCTCGCTTCACAGCTTTCTAGCTTCGTGCATCCTAGAGCAAAACGCCAACACTCGCTTGGCGTTTTGTTTGTTTAAAGCCCCAAGTTCTAATGCTACTTTCGATTTACCCAAGCCCTATGATTCAAATTGCCATTCAATCGTATTTTGTTTTGATTCCCATTTTGAGAAATGAAAACCACCCTGTAATTGAATAATCTAAATACCTGAAAAATAAAGGCTATTTAATTGGCACAACTCCTGCTATCTCCTTGTGTAGTTAAACGTTTTAAAGAATTTACTTCAAGAGAAACGTCAGAAAGGCGAAATAAGAATCACAAAGGCAGGGTCCAAATTATGAATACGCATTTAACGAAGCATGGCAAAAAGATCATACACGTTGTTCAGCACCTTGCACCGGGTGGATTAGAAACCCTAACTCTGGATTTGCTGCGCCTTGCTAAACCAACAGACCAAGTGTTGATTGTCAGTTTAGAAGGTACAAAACAAGAGTCGATCAACAACTGGCCGAAGCTAGAGCCATACAAAGAGCAAATCGTCTTTTTGGATAAAGCACCAGGCGTACAATTCAATATCATTATTAAGCTAATTAAAGCCTTCAACGCGATTCGCCCTGATGTGGTTCATACCCATCATATTGGCCCACTGTTATACGCTGGTTATGCCGCTCGCGTAACCGGGGTTCCAACTCGAATCCATACCGAACATGACGCTTGGCATCTGAACAACAACAAACGTCGTCGATTACAAGCGCTTGCTTTAAAAGCTGCTCAACCAACGTTAGTTGCCGACGCGACACGTGTTTATAACCAACTACGCACTGCTTTTTCTTATGAGAACATCATTACCATCAAAAATGGCGTTGATTGTGAGAAGTTTAAGCCAATGTCGAAAGAACACGCGAGAGCAAAACTAAACCTGCCGACAGACAAACACATCATCGGTTGTGCAGGTCGACTAGAACACGTCAAAGGCCAAGACCAACTTATTAAAGCACTGACTCTTTTACCTGCAAACATGGTTGTCGCATTGGCTGGCGGCGGTACTAAACGCAATCAACTAGAGCAACTGACTAGCCGCTTGAATCTGAGTAACCGAGTCATCTTTCTTGGCTTAGTTGAAGACATGACCACGTTTTACGGAGCGTTGGATACGTTCTGCCTACCTTCACGCCACGAAGGGCTGCCGCTTTCTACACTTGAAGCTCAAGCATGCAATATTCCAACCGTCGCAATGGACGTTGGTGCCGTCGATGAAACCTTGTGCCCTATCAGCGGAACACTCGTTAAAAAAGGCAGTATCACGGGATTAGCCAATGCCTTGTTAGAGAATCAAAATGAACGCTTTTTATCACCTCGACACTATGTTCTTAAGAACTTCGACATCATCAAAATGGTTTCGTCTTACAACGACATCTCAGAAGGAGCTTACGCATGATTGATTGGTTGCTTGCGGGACTTTGTTTGTTTTCAGGTGCGTTGATTGTCTATCATCACGCAGCCTACCCTTTGTTACTGCGTTGGTATGCGAAAAGCCACCCCGCACGCAAAGTTGAAGAGAGTCATCGTTGCTACAAAGAGGAACAGCAAGATTGTACGTTGCCGACCATCACCGTTCTTGTTCCTGCATTTAACGAAGAACAGTGGATCGCAGACAAGATTCGTAACCTTGCTTCACTCGATTACCCCAAAAAGAAGCTGCAAGTCATTGTCGCTTGCGATGGTTGCACCGATAACACAGTCGCCATTGCACAAATGACCATACAAGAAGCGATGTGCAGTGATGTCTATTTTGAGATACATGACCATCAAGTAAACCGAGGTAAAGTCGCGGTTGTTAATGAAGAAGTGACACGTATAACCAGTGATATCACGGCGATGAGTGATGTTTCTGCCCTTATTTCATTGGATGCTTTGCTTATAGCTGCCGCTCATTTTGAAAGTGACAAGGTTGGAGTGGTAAACGCAACGTATCAACTTTGTCCAACAGGCAATGAAGGCGAAAACACGTATTGGCAGTACCAAACCGCGGTTAAAGAGTCTGAGGCTTCGTTAGGTTCTAGCTTGGGTTCTCATGGCGCTTTCTACTTGTTTAGAACACACCTGTTTGAACTGCTTCCACTCAACACTATTAATGATGATTTCATCTTACCGATGCAAATCGTTAAACAAGGTTACATCGCAGAATACGAAACCCAAATGGTGGCATTAGAGCTAGAGGAATCGAACCTAGAAACGGACTTCAAAAGAAGACTTCGTATTTCAGCGGGTAACATGCAACAAGCGATTCGATTATTTGCCTTGTTCAGCCCGAAGTTCAAAGGCATCGCGTTTGCGTTCTTTTCAGGAAAAGGACTTCGCCTGCTCACTCCCTATTTAATGATTGTGTGCTTAGTGTGCTCAATCTTACTTAGCAACTACTTGGTATTTGAAGCGCTGTTATGGGCTCAAGTTGCCGTTTATACCATTGGCGTCCTTGGCTGCATCTTGCCAAAGCGTCTAGTAAACAAACCTATTTCATTAATCTCTTATTTGATAGTTGGACACTACGCCAACTTCATTGGTGGCATTCGTTACCTAATCGGACTAGAAAACTCACCTTGGACACGAGCAAATCATTAAGGACTTATTATGATGAACATCGAACAGCTATCTACCCAAAACCTATACCAATACAAAATCTCACGTGCTAAACGTACTTTCGATTTTGTAAGCTCACTGATTGCTTTGATTTTGCTAGCGCCCGTATTTCCGTTGATTGCGATGGCGATTGCACTCACTTCTCGTGGCCCTATTTTCTACCGTCAATTGCGCGTTGGTAAATCGACACCGGAGAAAATGGAAATCTTTGAGATCATGAAATTCCGTAGCATGTACGAGGATGCAGAAACTCGCTCTGGTGCAGTTTGGGCTACCGCGAATGACCCACGAATCACGCCTGTTGGCCGCTTTTTGAGAAAGACACGTCTTGATGAACTGCCACAACTGATCAATGTACTGAAAGGTGAAATGTCTCTAATTGGCCCCCGCCCTGAACGCCCTACTTTTTACACCAAACTAGAGAACGAAATTCCTTACTTTGCCGACCGCACATACGGTGTAATGCCTGGTATTACAGGGCTTGCACAAGTAAATCAAGGTTACGACACCTGTATTGATGATGTACGTCGTAAAGTAGGTTTTGACCACAGTTATGCACTAAGCCTATGTTCGGTTAAGTCTTGGATTGCCGCTGATCTCAGCATCATCTCTAAAACAATCATCGTAATGGTAGATGGTCGAGGTCGCTAAACCAGTATGGTCTAATGTGGATACAAAGCCTGTTTTCTATAAAGCCTTAGGGGGCGATTGGAAAGTCGCTAATGAAACGCAAAGTGCCGAATTAGCCCACGTTAACTAGACTCGCTGCTCTCGGTTCTCAGTTGAATGGTGTAATAAGGTTTCTTCCCTATCAATTGACGTAAACATTGGCAATGAATGTATAACGCAGATGTGGCTTGAGTTAGGGATTAGAAATTAAGAGCTGAGAGCTCAAAGTTAAGAATTAAGAGTTAAGACGAGAAAGCTTATATTCATAGAAAACCACGGCACTTTCGTCAGAGGCTTGCTCAACAAAACCTAGCTTATTAAGTAAGTGTGTAGAGGCTATGTTTGAACGATCGACACCGCCAGTCAGTGTTGACCATGACTCCATTTTAGCGACTTCTGTGATGAAACCCTTCAGTAGCTCACTCGCTAAACCCTTGCCCCAGAACTCTTCTGCAAGCAAGTAGCCAATATGAGCATCACTTTCGTCTTCTACATAAGCGAACAGAAAACCAATCAATTGATTATCGTTGGATTTCACTTGAAGTAAGCGGCTCCCCGACAACATTCGGTCGAGCCAAATTTCAGCCAGCTCACCTGACACAATACCGTGAAAGTATGGTGGAAGGTTTTCAACGACTGACGGGATTAGAATGCCAGGTACTCGCTCAAGCAGAGCCGAACGTTCAGGAACAGTAAGTTCACCTGCGACTTCTTCTACTTTTAGTCTTTGAGTTTCAAACGAGATCGCCATGTGTCCTGCCCAATTTGATAAAAATGTGGATTATACACCTGAGTTCTCGTGTTGGCTTCGTTTCCAGGCTAAAGCAAACTAAAGAACAGCCACGCCTTCAACTTCAATCACTGAGTTAACATTTGCTCGCTCGATTATCTTGAGTAACGTTGTTTGGATTAGCTCATTATCTCGGATTTCGGTTTCACAAGAAAAACGCTCTTCTTGAACACCATCGCCCTCACCCAGCATAAATTGAACCGCGACTTCCGTTGCGAGATCTTTGGTCGTCCCGTAATACGCTAACGTGATTTTTGGGTATCCGTGGTCGCCTTTTTTAACCTGCTTTGCGATACGTTTTTTGGCTTTATCTAAATTCATACAACTTCCTTTTAAGTTTGAAATACAAGGTGACTAGAACACCTTTTTAAACGGTAAGCAATACAATCAGCGTTGGTTATAGAGATTCCCTAGCCTCTTGATACTAATCAAGATGGTACAGTCTTAGCACTTTAAAGAGTGATAGCTAGAACACAGAAAACCTGTTTAAGAAATATAATGACAACATATAAGAACTACGCGCCAAGAAGTGGGAGATGTTTTCGTTGCTGATAAGTTAAGGCTAACTCCAAGCACTGCTTGATTGGTGCCTTGGGAAGTGGTTCAGTCAGTTTCAAGACGATTGCACGATTACCTTGAAATACCAATGTGCCATCGTGCAATTCTCTGAATGTGTCGATTAGCTTCGTTTGGCAGTTAAAGAACAAGTAATAGTTGTTTGGCGATTTTAATTTCCAATCGATTCGAATTGGACTGCCCGTCTTAACGCTGTAACTCGGCTCGCCCCATTTCAGAGACTCTTCGACTTCACCTAAATCCAAATCAGAGCAAAGCTCAAAGATTAATGAACGCAACTCTTCAAGCCGAGCTCGAACATCATCGGGATACTCGTCGAAATGTGTTTTGATTGCTCTGTCCATTGAACCTCCGATTCATTTGTTGTGATATTAAAGTCCAGCTCACTTAAAGCATAGAACCTTAAACATTAGCCCAACTTTAAACGAAAAGTGCCAAGCCTAATAAATCATTTTTCGTTTATCTGTTCGTTAGCGGTTTCAAGGCCAGCTTTAAACCGTCCGTATCCTTACAACCAATGTAAACATGCTTTCCATTACTTAAGCTTAACTTAAGCGCTGAACCTATCGATGCATTATACAACCAACCATCGCTCAGCATTCGGATACCAATACCTTGATACCACTTGCTTTGATAAAACGATGTCTCTGTAATGTCTGACACTTCTACATTCTTACGCCAAAAGCCAAAGCCGAAATACCAGCTAAGTACATTGTCTTTAACCTCAATTGTCATGGAGAAAAAGAGCAAAGCAATTAAGCCGTTGATGGCGTGAGCGATTAATGTCCCGGGGTTATTATCAGAGGTAACGACAATGAAAGCACTTATCGCAACAAGGATGAGCAGCAATCCCTTGTTGGATTCCTTACTATAAAACACAGTGGCAACTCCTATAGACAACGAACAATCCACTAACTAGCCAACAGTTATCTTACTGCAGCCTTTCTAAAAAATCGTAGCAAGTAATGCAGGCATACTCCCACAACCAAACCAAGTAGCATCGCCTTGATACTACCAACCCAAAGTATCAAACCAGAATAACCTTGTCCCGGACCTAAGCCTTGTTTATTAATCACATCGACAAACATAAAACCGTTCCACAGCACATGCAGTGAGGCTGTAAATCCATGCACACAAATTGCGATGGTTCCAAGTAACTTGTACTTGCTAATGACTGGTGCGCCACAAAAAATGACAACAAGCGCAAAGGTAAAAATCAGAGGGCCAGACAATACTAAAGTGAGTGTGGTTACTTCAACGTGGCTCTCTATGCCATAACTGTATGTACAAAATACCATTGTCATTGAAAACAAAAGCGAAATGAGTGCGAACCATAGCGTTCTATTCATTGGGGTTCCCTGCCTTAATAGTGGGTTTAGGACAAATTCGATAATCGACAGGAAAAACTAATTACCAAAAATAGCGCATATGAAATGCACTTATATCTCAATAACTCGATAGAAAACTCAGACTTCGGTGAATCTCATGTAACGCAAGTCTTAAGTTACCAGATGTACAGTCAACAACACAAACGACTGCATCAACCTCAAACTAAACACACATAAAGTCACTTACCTCTTAAGTTATTGTTATACATAAGTTGTTACACTGGCTAACATACACCTGACATACTGTGACCTTATAAATAATACAAAAGATATTTCATCCGAACCAAGGCTCCATTATGTTTAATAAGCAATCTCCTGAATATCTTAAAAATGGTGTATATAACATCCACGGCATAACTTTTAGTACATTATGGGCTTACAAAAATAATCGTGCATATATGTCAGGAACCAACACATCGACTATAAATACACATCAATCAAATACACTAACTAGCATGGGCTACCCAAGCATTCTAACAGTTCCAGACTTTGGTGGTTATGACCAGGTAAAAGCATTCCCCATTCAATCTATTGAATACTTTATAGACCATATAAATCCATCACTAGATTAACAGTAAGAGCTAGGTAACTGCCTAGTTAGCTCACTATATAAGACGTAAATCTAGCTCGAAGCATGGTAATTGGCTCGAGCATTACCCCACACGAGTAGACTTCTTTCACGAGAGAGCATAAAACTTACACTTTCCCCTTCTAAGAGCAAAGTATGAACCTTAAAAATATTAGCAAAGAACTTTCTGACTTGGCGCAACTTGAGCTAGATGCTTACTTGCGTAGAGGCGAGTTAATACAATCAGCAAAAGAACATTTCAAAACAACCAATAGCTGGTTAGCTTGGTCTAAATCTCACCTTGGCATATCTAAGTCTACGCACTATCAACATATCCAGCTTTATAAAGCATTTAACGATGGTACTTTTGGGAAGGAGATGAGAAAGGTACCTATTATGGTTTTAACTGCACTTATCTCAAACGAAGAGCTTAGAAATGAAGCCCGTATAGAAATGCGAAATGGTGTTTCTGTTGATTGTGCCTGGCTAAAAGAGAAACGCTCGAAATAGCCAGAGGAATCGGATGTGGCTAACGCAAAATTAAGGTATAAACACT
Source organism: Vibrio sp. 10N.261.51.A3 (assembly GCF_041471965.1). Classification (NCBI taxonomy): domain Bacteria; kingdom Pseudomonadati; phylum Pseudomonadota; class Gammaproteobacteria; order Vibrionales; family Vibrionaceae; genus Vibrio; species Vibrio sp. 10N.261.51.A3. The sequence goes on along the minus strand of NZ_JBFRPK010000010.1, from coordinate 989 downwards.
AAACTGGCTTGACGTAAAAACGCCAGCTTAAGTGGTGAGCAACGCAATGCGATGTTTCCGCACACTACCATAAACACTAAAATAAACGCATGTTAAAAATGCCACGTGTGCCGAATCATTCTTGAACAACTTGTTGAACGAAGCCGCTACGCGGCAGAGTAAAACGAGTGCAAACCATACTCTTGTAACACCATCACCCTGATGGTCGTTCACAGGAGTAACCCCATGAAACCCGATGACTTAAAACGCTACAACACCCTTTATGAACAACACCTTACCAACCTAAAGCTGCAAGGTAAACGACCCGCGACCATTGATGCCTATTCCCGTGCGGTTCGTCGGGTCACCGCTCATTTCGACCGAGCCCCTGATACATTAACGACCTCTGACCTCAAACAGTTCTTCGCGTCTCTTATTCAAACTCATTCGTGGAGCACCATAAAACTCGATCGTAATGGCTTGCAGTTTTTCTATCGCTACACGCTCGATAAACAGTGGGAATGGCTCAATATCGTCAAGCCGCCACAAGTAAAACGACTGCCCGACATACTGACACCGCAACAAGTCAGCTCGCTGATTAGCCACACTCGACAGACACGTTATCAAGTGTTTTTTCTTACTCTGTACAGCATGGGGTTGCGCCTTGGTGAAGGACTGAACCTCACGGTTCACGATATCGACAGCCAAACCATGCGTGTCCACATACGGGAAGGAAAAGGCGGAAAAGACCGAATGGTGCCGCTTCCGCTGCGAACGCTTAAAGCTCTTCGCGTGCATTGGCTTACCCATAAGCACCCTTACTACTTATTCCCTGGCCTTGGTACATGTCACGACACCCCCATGGATCGTGGCGGAATTCAAAAGACGATGAAACTTGTACTTAAAGAGTGTGGTATCAAAAAGCATGCGAGTCCTCATTCACTCAGACATTGCTTCGCAACGCACTTACTTGAGCAAGGAGTCGACCTACGTTCACTGCAATCACTGCT
>NZ_JBFRPK010000009.1:0-63150 GCF_041471965.1 Vibrio sp. 10N.261.51.A3 | reverse complement strand
AGCAGTGATTGCAGTGAACGCAGGTCGACTCCTTGCTCAAGTAAGTGCGTTGCGAAGCAATGTCTGAGTGAATGAGGACTCGCATGCTTTTTGATACCACACTCTTTAAGTACAAGTTTCATCGTCTTTTGAATTCCGCCACGATCCATGGGGGTGTCGTGACATGTACCAAGTCCAGGAAATAAGTAGCAAGGATGCTTATGGGTAAGCCAGTGCGTGCGGAGTGCCTTAAGCGTTCGCTGCGGAAGCGGCACCATTCGGTCTTTTCCGCCTTTTCCTTCCCGTATGTGAACGCGCATTGTTTGGCTGTCGATATCATGAACCGTAAGATTTAATCCCTCACTGAGTCGTAACCCCATGCTGTACAGAGTAAGAAAAAACACCTGATAACGTGCTTGTCGAGTGTGAGTAATCAGCGAGCTGACTTGCTGTGGTGTCAGTATGTCGGGCAGTCGTTTTACTTGTGGCGGCTTGACGATATTGAGCCACTCCCACTGTTTATCGAGCGTGTAGCGATAGAAAAACTGCAAGCCATTACGATCGAGTTTTATGGTGCTCCACGAGTGGGTTTGAATAAAAGACGCGAAGAACTGTTTGAGGTCAGAGGTCGTTAATGTATCAGGGGCTCGGTCGAAATGAGCGGTGATCCGACGAACCGCACGGGAATAGGCATCAATGGTCGCGGGTCGTTTACCTTGCAGCTTTAGGTTGGTAAGGTGTTGTTCATAAAGGGTGTTGTAACGTTTTAAGTCATCGGGTTTCATGGGGTTACTCCTGTGAACGACCATCAGGGTGATGGTGTTACAAGAGTATGGTTTGCACTCGTTTTACTCTGCCGCGTAGCGGCTTCGTTCAACAAGGCGTTTAAGACGGATTCACAACGCTTGGCGATCTCAGTTCAAGTTGAGTTTAGTGTCTAGGGTACAACGGTTTAGGTTTGGTGGTTAGCGTTGTTCACCACTTAACACAGCGTTGATACCGCAATCAATCATCTAACCTTTTCATAGCTTTACGGTAAACATCGCTACGTTCGCGTTTTCCGACTGCTAAGACGGTTACAATGATGACATCGTCTTCAACTTTGTAGACGAGACGGTAGCCCGATTGGCGCAGCTTAATCTTATACATGTTGTCAGCTCCAGAGAGTTTTGAATCCGGAACATGCGGGTTATCTAAACGCTCGATTAGCTTTTTCTTAAATTGTTGTTGAAGCGTTGAGCCAAGCTTTTTCCACTCTTTGAGTGCACTCTTTTTAAAGTCGAGTTTATAGGTCATCAATATTTACCGAAATACTCTCTTCAGATTCACGCTCTTTCGCAATAGTTAGTAGTTCAAGATCTTCGAGTCTGTCCATCATCATTTCGTACGCTTCGGCTGGTACGCAATAAAATGCTGGCTCATTTCGGTTCAGTACAGCAACAGGTTCACCGTAAGCACTAGTTGCAACTTTCATAGGGTTAGCTTTCAACTCAGTAATGCTTGCAGCAACATCGGCTAAAATTCTAGTGGTCATTTAATAGGTCTCTTAAGTGGTCTTTATTTTGGTCATTTTAGCCTCAATCAAGCGGTATAACAAGTTGCTTAAGAGTGATTCGCAACACGTGGCATTTTTACTATGCGTTGGTTTATGTGTTTAAGGTATTATGCGGACGCTAAGGTATTGGGTTGCTTATACCTTAACGCGGCGTTTGCCTAATCCAATAGTAAGTGAGTCTATATGACAGATAACATTTGGGAAGACAGAGAAACACCAAATCTTGAGCACATTCTCGAATTGTTCAACAACACTGAGTTGGGTGCATATCTAACAGGTCATTTATTGCTTGAGTCAGTATTAGTTCAATTAATAGAGTTGAAGCTTGATGATAGTGAGAAGATAAACCCATTTAACATGAGTTTTCCTAATAAGGTTAAGTTAGCGCTTAATCGCGGTTTAATTTGGCAATCAATGGCTGATTTTTTGATCGAAATGAATCGTATCAGAAACAGGTTAGCACATCGTTTAGGTGAGCCCATTACTTTTGATTTAGTCTTTGGTTTAGCCAAGGTTGCTCACTTGGGCGGCGTTGATTTTTCTGATGACACCATACATTCTGATTATCAGTTGTCTCAACAGTGGTATGGAATTCAAGGAATCATCCAAGAAATATTCCAAAATGCCGCACAAGACCTTTCATTTATAATAGAAGAGCATGGTGGGGAATTTCAGTTTGCTTAGGCTAACAAACGTTTAAGAATCAACCCAACCAAAGAGGGCGCCAATAACGGCGCCCTTTGTATTAGTTGGCAACGCTGTAAGTGTCGTAGTCGCGCAGTAAGAAGAGTGCGACACAGGCTGCGAGCATTGGCCAAGAGGCGAAGAATAGAAGGTTATTGAACGGGTCCATGTATTTTCCAAAAGAGGCGAAAGTTGAGCCTGCATGCAAGACCAAAATGGCTCCGTAGGTGTACTTTTTCCACATGCCTACAACGAATGCGCCTAAAAATCCGAGCTGCGCGACACCCAGAGCCATCATCGCATTGTTCGAGATGTCGATGCCGTAAAAGCCAGACAGTACTTTTGTCGCGTGCTCAGGGACAAGGATCTTATCCAAGCCCCAGAATAAGAAGACGATAAAAATGCCGATTCTCAGCAGTAGTAGGCTAGTCGCCAGTTTGGTTTGAAGTGTCTTTTCCATGATATCCCTTGTGATGCATTCAATGATGCGATGATTTAAATGTTCATCAAAGGAGACCCATAGCCTTCGCATTTTCTTTCGTTGTTTTTTAGTGCCTTATGTAACAAGGAATGTCTGATTAACCTTTGCTTATATAATATGTCATTTTTTTGATGTGGTATCATTCACGCAGTTAACTGTTAATGGATATATAACGTGAAAAAATACCTACTATTATCGCTTTCGGTTTTAATTTTGGCTGGTTGTGGAGCCCCTCGTTACACTGGGAGCGCGATTCCAGAACCTACGACTGAAGTTGATGTTGTTATCGTTAAAGACGCTGAAACACGTGAAGGGTTTTTAAATACTATGGAAACGTGGCTGCAAGATAACGATTATACCTACACCGTCGTACCTGATAAGTCGAAGCACGATCTTGATAAGCTGACATTGGAGTATGAAGGCCATTGGAGCTGGGACTTAGCGTTGTTCTTAAAGCAAGCGGAGATCAATGCTTATCAGAACGGACAAAGAGTAGGTGAAGTAGAATTTAAAGTCCCATACACGGCTAACCCAAACAAATTTGGTAATGCAGCTAAGCGTATTGGTTTTATGATGGATACGGTATTTGGTAAGAAAACTGCTGAAGAAGCAACGAAAGCAGCTAATTCATCAGATTCAAAAGCGACGAACTAGTCTAATTAGTTTACTAACTTATACCTTTGTTCGCTTTCTATTTTTCTTTAAGCTCTGCTCGAATAGACGAATAGACGAATAGACGAATAGACGAATAGACGAATAGACGAATAGACGAAGATGTGAAGCCGTCGCTTTAAAGCTGCGGCTTCGCATCTTTTCATATTAATTAAAACTCTTGTCTGAAGTAATTTTTGCTAAACCAGCAATCAACTTCCAAAGCGTGTAGATCGCGGCAACAAGAAGAACAACATAGCCAATAACAAAAACGGCTGTTAGAGCGCCAATGATAGTAAGCACAATCGAAACAAAGAATGTTTTGGTGATGTTGTCGTAGTGATCCGCAAAGACAGTCCCTTGAGCATCGGACTTTTTAACGATGCCCCAAATACCACCTGCAAGAAAACTAATACCAGTAAAGAAGCCTAATAGCATTAACGCATACGCGATGATGGCATGAGTTTTTGCATTTTTGTCCTTCTCTGAGAGCCCCGTATTAATTACTTCAGTATTTTCCATGTGATTGATTCCTAGGTTAATTTAATCACGCACATGATACGGTATTATCTTGTTGATGGTCACGAATTAGTTGCTTGTTGCATATGTTACATGCTGCGTTGTGATGTGTTTGGTATTGTGTGTAGAGTGTATGTCTCACTGGGTCTTTGTTGATAAAAAAGACATTAACGAAAAGATTGATTGGAACAAAAATCACGCTGATAGCATGCTAGCGATTACGAGTAGTCATAAAACCAACCAAAACACGCGTCGATAATTTAAGTCACAAATATGGTAAAAGCCTGCCTGGGTGTAAGAGTGGGGAAACGTACCGTAAGCTAAAGTGACGCGTTGTACTAAGCATTATTCTGAACTGTATCTTCAGCGCTTATCCCATCGAACCTGTTTAAAGCTGCTCACATTTTGGTGTTGAAAAGGATGATTCCTCAACGTTATCGGACTCAAAATGCTGCTGCCTGAGTAAGCTGATAGTCAGGTTTATTGGCATCGGCTTATAAAAATAGAAGCCTTGGATATAGTCGACACCTAGCTTAGATAAGATTTTCACCTGTGACTCATACTCGACACCTTCGACGATGACTTGCATGCCTAAGGTACGTGATAGTTGAAGCATGGATTCTAGCAAAGGGAGACCAAAGCTGGATTCGTCGGATATGTTTTTCACGAACACGCGATCAATTTTGAGAATGCTGAACGGGAACTGTCTTACGAAATCTAACCCTGCGTAGCCTGTACCAAAATCATCAATCGCGACTCTTACGCCCATGTTCGATAGTTTGGTTAGGTTGTCTCTAATTTTGACCATGTCGGCATCAGAACATTCACCATCTTCGGTTACTTCAAATACCACCTGCTTGAGAATCTCAGGGTGTCTTTTAAAGATACTGATTACCTTGTTAGAGAAGTTACTGTTGGACACAACGTTGCGGCTGATGTTGACGCTGATGTATTTTGATTCGAACACGTCTTGATTGCTTTTCAACGTCATTAATACTTTGCGCAGCACGAAGTAGGTGAGCTCCTCAATCAAGCCTAAGCTTTCAGCAAGCGGGATGAAAATAGCTGGGGAGACGTTACCTTCAATTGGGTCGTTCCATCGTAATAGTGATTCACAGCCGACGATCTCGTTGGTGTTTTGGTTAACGATAGGCTGCATGTGAACATGAAGGTGTTGGTTTTTTAGCGCACTTGAAAGCGAATATTCTAAGCTGCGTTGGCTCAGCTTTTTATGCTTGATGGAAAGGAGAATAATGGTGGTGATTCCGGCCATCAAAAAGCCAAACCATAAATAGCTCAACATGAAGTGAAGATAAAACTGATACCCAATGTATGAGGTGATGGTCAACGGGTAGGTGTTTGATTGTATCCGCACCTTGGCGATTGATGAGTCAATATCGGTAGGGTGGATATCTCTTTTGATCACTTCAACTTTAGCCTGTATTCCATGGTTGCTCAGGTTTGTTTCAACAAGGTCATAGATGAAGTGTGGCGGAATCATTAGGCTCACTCCGGCATCTTCTTTGTTCGAGAAAATGAGCATGATGGACTGAACTTGCGTGATGGCTGAGTTGGAATACGACAGGGTCGTTAATTTCGGGTCGTCGTTGAGTCGCTGCCTGATGGTGCTGTATAGGCGAAATGAAACGTCACCATCGGTGGTTGAACAGTAAAATCGGTTCTGTTTATTGAATACCGCTGCTTCTTTTACCCAATCGGCTTCAAAAACGTTTTGTCGAAGCTGTCTAACGATCGCGTCGCAAGATTGTTCAGGTCTAACTTCAGATAAAAAACGGTCGAACCTTGATTGGATCCCTTCTAACCTGGTTTCGACTAACCTTGATGTGTCTTCGGTTAATGTTTGGTAGTGATACGGTGTAAAAGGAATGAGCATTGCCATGGAAAAAAAGAAAGAGATGGCAAAGTAAAATGAAGTCTTGGCAATGTTTTGGTACTTGATATCCATAGTTGGAGAAGCGTTACCGATTTATGTGAGCATTCAATTTAATTTATAAAGTTAACGTTTAGGTGGCAATATAAATAATTAATATTGTGAATGTAGGTACGAATTATTGATATAAATAATATGTTTTCTAGTTTTACCAGCAAAATCTGAGCGTTATCTCATTTATTTGAGTTGGCGAGGCGTCATTTTTGATGATTTATGCGGATAACAAATGCTTATATCCTGATAAATTTTATTGTTATTTGCTCTGGCTGAATGAGCTAAATATTGAGCCACGTTTAAATAAATAAAGTCACGACACGATTCGTTTTGGTGGTGGCAGCATAAAGGATGATTATGACAAAACTGATATCGGCACTCATAGCGGTGTGCTTCTCATTCTCTGCGTTGGCCTACGAAGGTGTTGTTGATTGCGAGAATGCGATGAATACCATCGAGATCAATCACTGTGCGGCAATTGAGTTGGAATCTGCACAAGCGGAACTGGATAAATACCTTGCAGCCAGCTTTGAGCACAATGCTTATGATGCTGAGCTGGTGGCGTCAATTAAGAAGGCTCAGGAGAGCTGGCAGGCGTACATGACAGCACATTGTGATTCTGTGTACACCCAATGGCGTGAAGGTTCTATTCGAGGGGTTATGGCGCTTTCCTGCAAGATGACGTTAACCAAGCAGCGCACGCATGAGGTGTGGGTGAATTTCTTAACCTATATGGACAGCACGCCTCCCGTTTTACCAGAGCCTTAATTAGCGCCGTAGGCAGGTTTAAAATACGTACAGGACTGTGCACCTGCTTCAACCTTTGGCGGGCGAATAAGAAAGCGATAGGGGATTGGCCTACTCTGTCGTTCTTAGTTCTTAGTCTCCAGCTTGAAGCATTACAGCTTTAAGTATTACCTAGTAAGGAATCGATTTTGAATAATGTCAGTATCACGCTTATTCAGCTTGAAGTTGAATACAAAAACAAACAAAAGAATATAGATTCGGTCTCTGATCTTTTGCAAGCGGAGCCGTCAGTTGGCGATATTACTTTACTGCCTGAACTGTTCACTACTGGGTATATTTTTAATGAGGCTGAAGAAATTCATGAATTGGCTGAAGACTTCGCCGACAGCAGTACTATTGATTCATTAACGCAGCTTGCAGCGAGGCATCACACCTTGATTGTTGCAGGCATTGCCGAGAAAGATAGCGACCAATATTACAACAGTGTGGTGGTTGTGGATGCTTCTGGTTTACGACACAAATACAGAAAAATCAGTCAAACTAAATTCGATAAGCAGTATTTCTCGAGAGGGGACGAGCGCCTCACGTTTGAGCACAAAGGCTTAAAGTTTGGTGTCGCGATTTGCTTTGATATTTGGTTCCCGGAGATCATGAGAACCTATCAGTCGGTCGACGTTATTCTTCACCCTGCCAACTTCGGTGGGCATCATAGTTTTGCCATTGCTCAAGCGAGAGCCTTGGAGGAAGGGTGTCACATGGTTACTTGTAATCGCCTCGGGCAAGATGTGGTTAATGCGTTTACCGCGACTTATTGTGGTGGAAGCCGAGCCTACTCACCCAAAGGGGAGTTAGTGACTAAACTTAACGACAAGCAATCGGTAGAAACCGTGAGTATTCAAGATCTCTCGATTGCGCCGCAATACAATGGCGTTGATGTTGAAGATGAGATGCAGCAAATCACCGATCTGTTAAACCGCTAAACCGATAGACCGTTAAATCGCTAGAACAGAGACTAGCGCGGTATAAGATCGAAAAACGCAAGGTGATTAAGCCTTGCGTTTTAGCTTGGGAGCGAAGCGTTCTTAAGCTTGATCGTTCATTTGATTCAGATGCTCGACTGAATGGGCGTTTTTCATCCGCTGAGCTTGATGGATATTGACCATAAGGCGATTGAGCAGCTTTTGCAGTCGTTCAATATCCGGCAATTGTTGATTTTTGGCTTCGACTTCTAGTTCCAATGCCTGCTTAGAAAGCATGTTAAGGCCTAAGTTTAGTGACATGCCTTTAATGGAGTGCAGGGTGCGACAAAGTGGCTCCAACTCCTTCGCTAAATAGTATTCGATGACACGGTCAACCGACTGTTCGAACTCAATAATGGTTGAGTCGATGAGTAAGCTGAACCCTTCCGTGTCGTCTTTCAGTATGTGTATCACTTCTGAGTGGCTGATCTCTTCTTCCGTTAACCTCAGCGTTTCAATAGGCTTACGATGAAGCTCGACAATATTTTCATTCTCACTCGAACCTTCGGCTGCGGTTTGTTTCGGTAATCGACTTGAGAACTGTTGTAGGGCGTCGAAGAAACTCTCTTGCTGCAGAGGCTTGGTCAGAATATGGTCGACACCGGCTTGAATGAAGTTGTCATGCGCCTCACGGAATACATCGGCCGTATAAGCGAATATCAAGGTATCGAGTTTCAGCTTTTCGCGGATGTAATTTGTTGTCTCGACCCCGTTCATTTCAGGCATATGATTGTCCATCAAGATAAGGTCATATTGAGTGGTTTTGAGGCGTTCAATTGCTAGTTTTCCGTTCTCTGCATGATCGACATGATGGCCGAGCTTTTCACAAAAGCCCTGTGCAACAATGGCATTAATACGGTTATCTTCCACCAACAGGATACTTAACGAGTCATAACTGAGAGTTTCTGCATCGACTGTATGGGTTGCGATGTCTTTCGCTTTGCTTTCTTGCCATGTGATAGGCAGAGAGACTTGGAATTTTGTGCCAAGCCCAACAGCACTGGTTAATGTGATTTCTCCATTCATGAGGTTGACTAGGTTCTTGACGATTGCGAGGCCAAGCCCTGTTCCGCCAAACTTCCTTGTTGTGGAAGTGTCTGCTTGTTCGAACGAATTGAATACCTGTTCGTGCTTATCTTTCGGGATACCAACTCCGGTGTCTGTCACGGTCAGAATCAGTTGATTGTTGGGGCGATTGAGGTCAGCTTGAATGGACACATGACCCTCTTTGGTGAATTTGGTCGCATTGCCGCCCAAGTTGAACATGATTTGACGTAGCCTTGCACAGTCTCCGACGAGTTGGATGTTTTTCGGTATGTTATTTTCGATCAACAGGCGAATGCCTTTTTCATCGGCTAAGGGTTTTAGAGCGCTGCATACAGGCTGCATGACTTGAACAAAATTAAAGGGTGCCACATCTAGCTCAAGCTTGTTTTCTTCGACTTTTGAGAAGTCGAGAACGTCGTTGAGTATTGTCATCAAGTGGTGACCAGAATCGAGAATGATGTTGATGTTCTCTTTTGTTTCGGGTTCTTGGGTCTGGCTTGCAATGATTTGAGATATTCCAAGAACGCCGTTCATTGGCGTTCTGATCTCGTGGCTCATGGTAGACAGAAAATCGCCCTTAGCTTTTACTGCGGCTTCAGCTTTGGTTCGTTCGGCGATTAGCTCCCGAGTTTTCGCTCTCATTTCACTGTCATTACTGATCAAATTGTCTGTCATTTTTTGAAAGCTTTGTTTGAGATGAGCGATTTCGTCTTGGGTGTTTATATTCGAACTCAATTCCAGAGTTGCAGCACCTTGATCCAAATGGCCAGCGGCAACTTGGTTAGTGGCCTCAAGTAGGGTGTGTAATCTTCGATTAATACGCTTTGACGCCCACGCAGCAACAAGGAGTGATATGAACACGGAAAACAGTGTTCCGAGGATTAATATGTAGCTGGTTTGATTGGCTGAGTTCTCCGATTTTTCGACCCTGGTAATAATAAGTTGTTGTTCAATTTCAATGAATTGAGCAATCTCTTGGCGAATCTCATCAATCAATTTTTTTCCGGTTTGCTGCTGAGTGAGGTCGATGACACTTTGTATTTCAGCTTCGCCTTTATTGACAAGGCTGCGTTGATTGATCTCTTTCTCTCCAGACTGTTTCAGCCATGTTTTATGAATATCATCGATTCTATATAGGCGTTCTACTTGAGGTGGGTTATCACTCACTTGATTCGCAAGGGTTTGGAGTTTTTGAGGCCATACATCAAGAGCTAAATGGTAGGGTTCTAAAAAAACAGGATCACCCGTGATCAAGTAACCACGTTCAGCCGTTTCTATGTCGACTGTTAAGCTGAGAAGTTCTTGAGCCCGAGCGATGGCTTTATGTGTGTGTACAACCCAATTATTGTCTTTTACAACCGTTCGGGTGTTTTCATGGACAGAAAAAGCCACGATAAGCATCAAAGCGATAGGAATCAAAAAGCTGACTAATAGCTTTTTCTGTAGGGATATATTGTCAAACCAACCCGCGATCATACAACTACGCTCTCCATGCCGTTGTTATTTAATATTAGTGTAGATGAATTAGTCGTTAATTGCGTGAATAGTTGCTGAGTGCGCAAATGCATATTTTAGCGTGTAAGTTTTGAATATTAACGGCATTTTAGGGGCGAGTAAGTGGCGTTATTATGTTCCAAAGACAAAAAAGCTAGCTCAATAAGCTAGCTTTCAATGGTGTGATGAGTGTGGTGAGTACTAAATCGCTTTTACACTGCTTCGTTCAACAAGAGTAGGTTCAAGTTCAACGACTTGCGGATAAGCATCTGGAGTTTGTAATCTGCTTAGTAAGGTATCGACTGCGGCTTTACCTAAACGATGTTTTGGCTGGTGGACAGTGCTTAACGCGGGGGTCATGTACTTCGACAGGTGGATGTCATCGTAGCCAATGATAGACAGATCATTCGGAATCGATGTGCCATCTTGCGCCGCAGCGTGAATCACGCCCATCGCCATCATATCGTTACTGACGAACAAGGCAGACGGCATTTCGCCACGAGTTTTCAATGTCTGATAAGAGTCAAAACCACCGTCACATTCAAAGTTGGATTCAACAATCCACTTAGGGTTGATCTCTAAATTGGCTTCTTCCATTGCTTGCTTGAAGCCTTGATAACGAGACGAAGCTTGATTGCGGTGCAGTGGCCCTGTGATACAACCAATTTGAGAATGGCCGTTATCAATCAGGTGCTTAGTTGCCATGTAGCCACCTTGGTGCGAGTTATCTTGGATCTTATCGCTCGCAAACAGCATAGGGCCCCAGTCCATTACCACAACAGGCAGTTCTGGGTAGCGATCAAATACATCGATATGTTCGCCTTCAAGGGTAGAACACATCAGCATCAAGCCATCGACACGCTTTTGCAGCAAGGTATCGATAGAGGATTTCATGCGTTCGCTGTCACCTTCGGTGTTACACAAGATAAGGTTGTAGCCTTTTTCGTAGCAACGACGTTCAACACCTTTCACCACTTCGCCAAAGAATGGATTGGTGGATGTGGTCACTAGCATTCCCAAGGTTTTGGTTTGCTTCATTTTCAAGCTGCGAGCCAATGCAGAAGGCGCATAGTTGAGTTCTTTAGCCGCACTGTTAACACGCTCAGCAATCTCTTCACTGACAAAGCGTGATTTGTTGATCACGTGGCTCACGGTAGAAGTCGAAACCTTTGCGAGCCGTGCGATGTCTTTCATTGTTGCCATAAAAAATCCTTGTGGGAATAACCTTCCACGTTGGGCGATATTCTGCCTGAAAACAGGGGCTTATGCTTGTTATTTGTTGTTACCGAATTTGAAGGCTAACATCCGTTAACTACGGTTTAGCTCAGGAGTTAACCCTTCAAATAGGTATCAAGCTAAGCAGGCAGTTGCTCTGCCAAAAACGCATCGGTTTCAGCACGGGTTGGAATCGACGTTTGAGCGCCAAAGCGGGTCACAGAGATAGCAGCAGCAGCGTGGGCAAATTTAATCGCACGCTCTAGTGGCATATCTTCAAGCAAGCCTGTCACCAACGCGCCGTTAAAGGTATCACCTGCGGCAGTTGTATCTGTTGCTTCAACACGGAAACCTGCGATTAATTCACCTTCGCTGGCTTCATTTCCTTGACCGCGATGACTCACCCACACGCCTTTCGCGCCTAGCGTGATCATTACCGTTTCGATGCCTTTAGCATGGAGAGCCAACGCAGCCTGATGAGCAGTTGCGTTGTCTGTCACGGTAATGCCTGTCAGTACTTCAGCTTCGGTTTCGTTTGGTGTAATCACGTCAACACAAGCAAGCAGCGAATCCGACAATGGACGAGCAGGGGCAGGGTTTAGAATGACTTGCGTGCCACTCTCTTTTGCTACTTTCGCAGCGTATTCAATGCCTTCAATTGGCGTTTCAAGCTGAGTCAGCAGGTATTTAGCGCCGCGAATCTTTTCTAAGTGCGGCTCGATTTGATCGCAAGTCAGCTTGTCGTTGGCTTCCGCAGAAAGACAAATACTGTTTTCGCCTGTTGCGGATACTTGGATCATCGCGATGCCAGTAGGCGTGCTGTCTGCAACGATCACACCGTCGATGTTTATACCATCTTTAGCAAAATCTTGACGAATATTGATGCCAAATGGGTCGTCACCAACACAGGCGATGAAGCCGATATCTGCGTTTAATCTTGCTGCCGCTACGGCTTGGTTTGCGCCTTTGCCGCCAGGAATGACCTGATAGTTACCGCCAATCAAGGTTTCACCCGGACGAGGGAACGAAGGAACTTGTAGTACGTGGTCAGCGTTAACGCTACCTAAAACAATCAGTTGAGTCATGATACGAGCCTTATGATATATCGTATTTGAAAATGCATGGGTCTTTCTCATGATGTTAATTGTTCGCCTTGTTAGCGGCTTATGAGAAACAGCGATGCACTGTCGGGTTTTGCTTTTTGTTTTGAGTCAGTGAGCTAATGAGCTAAGCAAAGCAGGGGATAGGGGACCCCTGCTTTATATCGCGTTACTTAGTAACGATTACTTAGCGATGATTTTTAGAGGTACTGGTACGTACTCGTCTACAGTTTCGCCTTTCAGTACTTTGTCTGCCATTTCGATACCTAGAGAACCGATTAGGTCAGGCTGTTGTGCAACCGTTGCGCCAAGTAGGCCACGGTTAACAGCAGCGATGCCGTCGTCTGTGCCATCAAAGCCAACGATCATCACTTCTTTGCCTGAAGCTTGAACTGCGCGAAGTGCACCTAGTGCCATTTCATCGTTCTGAGCGAATACTGCTTGTACATCTGGGTTAGCAGCAAGTAAGTTTTCCATTACGTTCAGACCTTTAGTACGGTCGAAATCAGCAGGTTGGCTTGCAAGAAGTTCAAGGTCGCTGCCGTTTACTGCGTTCATGAAGCCTTCACCACGTTCACGAGCAGCAGAAGTACCAGCGATACCTTCAAGTTGGATTACTTTCGCTTTTTCGCCCACTTTTTCCATAATGAAGTGACCCGCCATTTCACCACCGATTACGTTATCAGAAGCGATGTGGCTCACTACGTCACCACGGCTTGCACCACGGTCTAGCGTTAGTACAGGGATGTTTGAACGGTTAGCAATGCGAATAGCGTTAGATACAGCGTCTGAATCCGTTGGGTTAATCAGGATTGCTTTAACACCACGAATGGTTAGATCTTCAATGTTCGAAAGCTCTTTGCTTGGGTCGTTTTGAGAATCAAGAACGATAAGCTTGTAGCCTAGCTCTTCCGCTTTCGCTTCTGCGCCATCTTTCATGGTTACGAAGAATGGGTTGTTCAATGTAGACAGAACGATTGCCATTGTATCTTGCGCCTGTGCAGACACAGATACCGTTGTAGAAAGAAGAGCAGCAGAAATAAGAGTCGCTAATTTTTTCATGGTGTAAGTCCTTTGTGTAGGGTGAGCTAGGAGGTGAGTCCTAGCTCGTAGTTACATTATTTATAGATTCTAATATTTTAAGGTAAAACAAACTGTTACTTTTATTAAACTAGAGTGTTACTTGTATTAACCTAGAGTGTGAATAGGTTTTATTTGTTTTTGTTGTCGACCAATACTGCCAGAAGAATAACCACTGCTTTTGCAATCATCTGGTAGTAAGAAGATACGTCTAGTAGGTTTAGGGCGTTGTTTAGGAAGCCGATAATCAGTGCACCAATCAATGTGCCCATGATACGACCACGACCGCCAGCTAAGCTTGTGCCGCCAAGAACCACGGCTGCGATAGCGTCTAGCTCATAACCCATACCTGCGGTTGGTTGAGCTGATGACAAACGCGATGCCACGATGATGCCTGCCACTGCAGCTAGCAGACCACAGATTGCGTAAACACCGATTTTTACTTTGTCTACGTCGATGCCTGATAGGCGAGTTGCTGATTCGTTGCCACCCAGTGCGTAAACGTAGCGACCAAAGCGTGTGTGGTTAAGTAGGTACCATACTGCTGCGAATACCACGACCATGATCCATACTGGAACCGGTACACCCATTGCGTAGCCAGTACCGAACCAAGCGAATGCGTCTGCTGTGTCTGTGAAGCCTGTTGAAATAGGACGACCATCTGTGTAAACCATGGTTACGCCGCGAAGTAGTGTCATGGTGACAAGCGTTGCGATGAAGGCTTGAACCTTACCCTTAGCGATAATCACACCACTAATCGCACCTAATGCTGCACCTGCTACAAGAGCGGTTGGTACTGCGATCATCACAGGGATTTCCATGCCAATCATGCTGGCTGCGAACGCACCACAAAGCGCCAGTACAGAACCAACACTCAAGTCGATACCCGCGGTTAAGATAACCAGCGTCATACCTACAGCGATAATTGCGTTAACCGAGGTTTGGCGCAGAATGTTTAGGATGTTGTCGACAGTAAAGAAGTTCGGGTTTAAGAAAGAAACGACAACAATCAGGAAGAGCAAAGCAATCAATGACTTTTGATCAATCAGCCACTCTTTGCTGATTAACGGTTTTTTCTTTGGAGCTTCAGTTGTTTTGCTCATGGTTTTAGTACTCATGCTGCGTCCTCGTTGATCTTTTTACCGACCGCACACGCCAGTAATAATTCTTGGTTTGCTTCTTTAGCATCAAATTCACCGCTTACACGGCCTTCATGCATCACCATGATGCGGTCACTCATTCCTAACACTTCTGGCATTTCAGATGAGACTAAAATGATGCTCATGCCGTCGGCTTTAAATTTATTAATGAGTTGGTAAATCTCTTTCTTAGCACCGACATCGACACCGCGCGTTGGCTCGTCGAGAATCAGTACTTTTGGTTTGGTCATCAAGCCCTTAGCGATAGCCACTTTCTGTTGGTTACCACCAGAAAGGTTGCCAATAATCTGTTCGCGCGTCGGGGTTTTGATGTTGAATAGCTTGATGAAGTCATCTACTGCAATCACTTCGTCTTTATGTTGGATTTGACCGCTCTTTGTTAGTAGGTCAAGTGAACATAACGACATGTTTTCTTTAACAGAAAGCCCTAGAACTAAGCCATCGCCTTTACGGTCTTCAGAGATGTAAGCAATGCCATTGGCCAAGCCGTCTTTCGGGCTTACAGGGTTGATGGTTTTATTTTCTAGGTTGATGACGCCGCGTTCACTTGGAAGGGCACCGTAAATCACTTTCATCAGTTCAGTTCGGCCAGCACCCATTAGGCCAGATACACCCAGGATTTCACCGCGTTTTAGCGTAAAGCTCACATCGTGAACACCAGAACCCGTCAGGCCAATCACTTCAAGACAAGTTTCACCATGGCTCTGGCCGATACGTGGATATTGTTCGTCTAACTTACGACCAACCATCATTTCGATTAGGCCATCTTCGTCGGTGTCTTTTACTTCACACTGACCAATGAACTTACCGTCACGCAGCACGGTGATGTCATCACAAATCTCGAAGATCTCTTTCAAACGGTGAGAGATGTAAACAATGCCACAGCCTTCATCGCGCAATTCGTTAATCACCTTAAACAGAGATTCAGTTTCGGTATCGGTTAGCGCATCGGTTGGTTCATCCATGATGATGACTTTAGATTCAAACGATAGGGCTTTCGCAATCTCTACCATTTGCTGCTCACCAAGGCTCAACTGACCTAGAGGCGTTTTCGAGCTGTGTTTCACGTTAAGGCGTTTAAGTAGCTTGTCTGCTTCTTGGTACATCTCGTTCCACAAGATACGACCCATGGTGCCAGTGATTTCACGACCTAAGAAGATGTTCTCGGCGATGGTCAACTCAGGAATTAGATTCAGTTCTTGGTGAATTATGCTAATGCCTGCTTGTTGAGAATCACGTGGCCCTTTAAATGCAGCAGGTTTTCCTTGGTAGGCGATAGTGCCGCCGTCCAAGTGATAAATACCTGTCAGCACTTTCATGAGCGTTGATTTACCTGCACCGTTTTCACCCATTAACGCCATTACGCGTCCTGGATAAACGTTGAGGCTTGCCTTATCCAGTGCTTTAACACCAGGGAAGGCTTTCTCAATTGAGTTAAGTTCTAAAATGGCTTGAGTCATGTCGGTTCCTTTACTCGGGGCCAGTTGTATTTGATTATTCTGTCTATGTATTGTTTTGGTTCAGTGATGTCACTGAGCTGTCGTTGCGTTTTGCTTGAGCTAAAAGGTTACGCCAGCTTGGAAAATAACATTTGCGTATGGTGTGCATTCACCGGTGCGAATCACTGCACGGCTTTCATGCGTTCGCTGTTTGAATTCTTCATGAGTGATGTAAGTAATAGAAAGCGATTTGCCACAACGTGCTTCTTCTGTCTTGATTAAATCAATCAGCGCTGCGTGGTGCTCTGGGCTTACTTTCGCAAACTCTTCTGCAATCACAACGCCTTCGATTTGAGATTCATCCAGCATGGTTTTTACCGTTTGCTGAAAGCTTGGGACACCGTGAGTCAAAGCAAGATCAATACGAGTTACGTGGTCTGGAATTGGTAAGCCCGCGTCACAAATCGTGATTTCATCTGTGTGGCCAAGAGTCGCCACTAGGTAAGAGAGTTCAGAGTTTATTAGAGTACTTTTTTTCATATCACGACCTATCGAAAAATAACGCTTGATGGGTTGAGAACAACTCAAGAAAAGCCATCGAAACGTTTCGATAGTGATAATAGTGTCTGATTTATCATTTGCACGTTTGATTGTTTTAGAGTGTGATAATGATCATCGAAACGTTTCGATGGGGCGTTTTTTGGTGATCTTAGTCACCGCCATTGATTGCATAAATCCTTTTACGTGGGTTCAATCGATAGCGCATATCCGAACTTACTAATGGTAATGATCTGGACGTTGGATGCTCTTAATCGCGCGAACACATTGCGTAGGTTATAGACTACGTTTGCAAGAACATGTGGTGACGAGAGTTGTCCGTCCCAACACACATCAACAATATGCTCTCTTGAAATCGGTCTTCCCACATTTTCCAATAACAAGCAGAGCACTGCTAATAGGCGAGGGCGCAAAGTGATTTTGTTTCCTTGCTGGTTGGTAATCGTTCGAGCGTCGATATCAATGATTAAGCCGTTGAAGTCTATTGTGTGGTTCATCGTGTTTTCTGTTCGTCTTATTCTAAATTGTGGAGATTGAGCAAATTGGCCTGCTGTTGGAGCGGGTAATTATTTAAGTGTGCTAATGGTCGAAGTGGGCGGGTTAACTGACACGATCAAAGAACCTATTACTTTTAAAGCCGAAGACAATACTTACCGATTAATTGCTGGTTACAAATTTAACCGCATTGTTTCGGTTGAAGCTCAATACACAGATTTTGGTGATATAGCCCTGAAAACGAAATCTGGTAATAAGGTTTTCACTTGGACACCTCAAATCTTTTCGGTAACGGCGAACCTCGGTTACACGTTTGATAATGGCATTCGTCCATTTGGCACTATCGGTCTGTCGACTATTGATCTAGACATGAAGCTTGCTGATGGCTCTCGCCCGTCAGGAGATGGTTTTGATGATTCGGGAGATGGCATCCGTATGGGTGTTGGTGTTGAATACACGCCACCTACAATGTCTTCGTTGAGCTTTCGCTTAGCATACGAAGCCGATGCTTTTGATATCGAAGATTACGAAAACGGACACAAGACAGAAGATACTGTTGTTCTGGACTCTTTCTACTTAGGCGCAATGTACACATTCTAAGTTTCACACTTTGCTAAACGGTAAATCGGTTTCTAAATGGGGCGTCGGTTGGCTCAACCCGTTTAACTAAAGTGGAAGGCCGCAGTTTTTGACTGCGGCTTTTTTATGTTTAACTCTAGGCTTCACGAATATGAGCGGTGACAGACACGATGGCATGGTCGGTACTGAATTGGTCGTGTTCAAAACTAGGATTAATCAGGTGATGGTCTAACACTGTGTAGCTAGAGATCTCCATTAAGCTTGAAGAGTTCTGACAATCAAACTCGTTCGACATCAAAATGTAGTCCAGTACAGATCCAGAAGCGCCGTAGTAATGGGTTGGCTTTCGCTGTTCAAGCAAGTCTTCTTCATGCAGTTGATGGTAAAGATCCCAGCTGTCTTTCAAGCGAAAGTGGGATAGCCAATGCTTGCTGTTTTCGTCTCGGTTGATTGAGTAATTCAACAGCCCTTTAAACTCATCATTAAACAGTGGCTTATTAAAGTCACCCATCAGCACAACAGGTTGCTCGGTTTGGTAGCGTTGGTTGGTGATGTATTGATGCAGCATCTGAGCTTCTAGACCGCGTTGGACACTTGATAGCCAAGAGCCAAGCTGTTCTTGGTGAAAACGAGTGAGCGTGTCACTTTGTGGTTTTGCACCTTGCTGAGTGTTGTCCGCATCGACAGATTCTGCTTTTGGCTCTGTCGGACGTTGTGATTTGAAGTGCACCACATAACAGTCGGTTGAACCTAAATGGGGTAACGTAATCGTCGCGTGAACAGGCGTTCTATTGAATGAGAATTTGTCGTCAAGGTTGAATGCTTTCAGTAACTTCGAATCTGGCGTAACAGGCTGCACGTTTTCAATCGGGTAACGGGAAGCGATCCCAACGACTGGTGAGGTGTATAGGTAATCATCTTCAACGTTGGCGCTATCGACCACTGCAAAGTATGGATAACCTAGCTCGTTCATCAATAGCTCTAAAGATTGCGGGCTAAATATCTCTTGGAAGCCAATCACATCGCAATCTAATGAGCGAATCGCTTCAGCCATCCAATGTTGCTTCTTCTGCCATTCTTCGAAGCTGTAGATGTTCTCAAAATCATAATAAGCATTCGGTGGCTCGAGATAGTTCAGAAGGTTGAACGTTGCGAATGTTATTTGGTTTGGTTTGTTCAAAGTGTCATTCCATTTAGACCTAGGCAGCAAGGATACTCCAGTAAAAGTATAGTTTGTTGATTATTTAGAACCTAAACTTCAATTTAGAAGCGAATCAAAGGAAATCTAAGCTGTGGAGGCTTGTGTCATTCAGGCTAAGCAATCAAAGCTCACTGCATCCAATAACTTCGAGTGGTGACGAGTAATTTGTAAATAAACCGTCAGAGATAGAGTGCTGATGGTTTTATTAGTTATTACATGATGTTAGATTTGAACCTATACTTGATTTAACGGCATGCATTCAAAGCCGATAAATCAACTTGAATATAGAATTCATGACATTTGAAGGGAGAGTCAAATGGGAACAGTTTTTCGACGCAAAGCCTCGCAACGCACTCAGTTTTTCAGGTTTAATTTGAAGTCATGTGCAATCATGTTGCCGCTTATTGCTTTACAACCCTCCGTTACTTACGCTTCTGAAACCCAATCAACTCCTGCTGTCACCGTTATTGAAACCACACAACTGGTTGGTTTTGGTGAAGCAAAATATCCAGCCGATTTCACTCACTTCGATTACGTTAATCCTGATGCGCCAAAGCAGGGCAAAGTGACCTATGGCAGCATAGGTACGTACGATAGCTTTAATCGATTCGGTTCCCGCGGCGTTGCTGCAAGTTATACCGGAGAGATTTACGATACCTTGATGTTTTCTCCGAGTGACGAGATTGATGCGTACTATCCATTGATCGCTTCAAAGGTTCGCTACTCCAGTGATTTCACTTGGATGGAAATCGACATCAACCCAAATGCTAAATTCCAAGATGGCGAGCCTATCACTGCGCATGATGTTGCCTTTACTTTTGACAAGTTCTCAACCGAGGGCGTGCCTCAGTATCGTGTGTATTACAAAGAGATTAAGTCAGTAAAAGCGGTCTCTGATTTGGTTGTTCGTATTGAAATGAACAGTCCAAACCGCGAAAAACTGTTTAGCTTCGCGCAAAGCACTCGTGTATTGCCGAAACATTTCTGGAAAGACAGAAAGCTGTCTGAGCCTCTAAGTGAGCCACCAGTCGGTAGTGGTCCTTATAAGATCATCAGCTACAAATCAGGCCAAAGTGTTACCTATGGTCTAGATGAAAACTACTGGGCAGCAGACCTACCAGTTAACGTTGGCCGCAATAACTTCAAGCAGGTGCAATACGATTACTACCGTGACGACACGGTAATGTTGGAAGCGTTCAAAGCAGGGGAGTTCGATCTTCGAACCGAGAATTCGGCTAAGTTCTGGGCTAACTCTTATACGGGCGCGAACTTCGATAAAGGCTACATCATTAAAGAAGAGATCAACCACGAGAAGCCTGAAACGACTCAAGGTTTCGTCTTCAACATTCAATCACCTGTGTTCTCGGATCCTAAAGTGCGTGAAGCGTTAACCTATGCGATGGACTTTGAGTGGATGAACAAGAACATGTTCTATGGTCAGTACAAGCGTACTCGTAGCTACTTCCAAAATACCGACTACGAAGCGAAAGGCTTACCAAGCGAAGCTGAAGTCGAGTTGTTGTCTCAATACAAAGATCAGATTCCACCGCGAGTTTTCACCGAAGAATTCCAACCACCCGTCACCGATGGTAGCGGTCGTATTCGTAGCCAAATGCGTACCGCTTTCAAATTGTTGAAAGAAGCGGGTTGGGTGCTGAAAGACAAAGTCATGACCAACGAAAAGACTGGCAAGCCGATGTCATTTGAGTTGTTGATTTACAGCCCAACCACGGAACGTATCGCAACGCCGGTTCAAAAGAACCTTAAGCGCATGGGTATTGAGATGAAGATCCGTACCATCGATACCACTCAATACATCAAGCGCTTGCGTGATCGTGATTTCGACATGGTTTCGTCGTCATTTTCCGCAAACCCTTATCCTAGCCCGAACTTAATGATCGTTTGGAACTCTAACTACATTGATTCTACTTACAATACTGCAGGTGTTATCGATCCAGTGGTTGACGCGTTAACAGAAGAAATTGCGCGTAACCAACAGCACCCTGAAAAGCTTCTTACACTAGGTCGTTCACTAGACCGAGTATTGCAGTGGAATTTCTACAACATCCCGCAATGGCACGTTGGCGAGTATCGCGTAGCAATGTGGGACAAGTTTGAGCGTCCAGATGTATTGCCTAAATACGATTTAGGTATCGATACATGGTGGATTTCAGAAGAGAAGGCGGCTTTGCTTCCTGAAAAACGTCGCTAGGAGTTAGTTAGCATGGCCGCGTATATATTTCGACGTTTATTGTTGGTGATCCCCACGCTGTGGGCGATCATCACCATCAACTTTTTCATCATCCAGATAGCGCCTGGAGGCCCGGTAGAGCAAGCTGTTGCTCAATTAGAAGGGCATAACTCTGGCATTATGGAGCGTTTTTCTGGTGGTGGACAAGAAGTTGATTTGAGCGAAAGTGACCAAGCATCTGCGAGTGGCTATAAAGGCTCACGCGGGCTTGATCCTGAAGTAGTTGAAGAGATCAAAAAGCAGTTTGGGTTTGATAAACCGATTCACGTTCGCTACTTCGATATGTTGAAAAACTACGCGACCTTTAACTTTGGTGAAAGCCTGTTTAAGGGTGGTAACGTGATTGATTTAATCATCGAGCGTTTACCTGTCTCCATTTCCTTAGGGTTGTGGAGTACGTTAATCATCTATGTGATTTCGATACCTTTAGGCATCATGAAGGCGATACATCACGGCTCTCGCTTTGATATTTGGTCGAGCGCGGTGGTGATTGTCGGCTACGCGGTGCCGGGCTTCTTGTTTGCGATTATTCTGATTATCTTGTTTGCAAGCGGTAACTACTTCAGTTGGTTCCCATTGCGAGGGCTTGTGTCGAGTAACTTCGACCAGCTCAACTGGTATCAGCAAATTGGCGACTACTTCTGGCACTTGGCGTTGCCCATTTTCGCCATGGTTATCGGTGGATTCGCCACGCTCAGCATGCTGACCAAAAACTCCTTCCTTGATGAAATCAATAAGCAATATGTAGTGACTGCGAGAGCGAAAGGCTTGGACGAGAGCAGCATTCTTTACAAGCACGTTTTCCGTAATGCCATGTTGATCATTATTGCCGGTTTCCCGAGCGCATTTATTAGTATTTTCTTCACGGGTTCTATGTTGATTGAAGTGATGTTTTCACTCGAAGGCATCGGTCTGCTTGGCTTTGAGTCGACCATTCAGCGAGATTACCCGGTGGTGTTCAGCTCTCTCTATATCATGACCTTGCTCGGCTTGGTGCTGAGCATTATCTCCGACCTGACGTATACCTGGGTTGATCCTCGAATTGATTTTGAAGCGCGTTAATGGCGAATGAATAAAAAGGTATTGATAATAAATGTTTAACAACCCTTTAGCTGAAGCTCGTTGGTTACGTTTTAAAGCAAACAAGCGTGGTTTTATCTCCCTGTGGATATTTACCATTCTGTTTGGATTGAGCCTGTTCGCTGAGATCATTGCTAACGATAAGCCACTCTTGGTTTCTTATGATAATCAGTGGTTTGTACCCGTCATTAATGAGTATGCAGAGACCGAATTTGGCGGCGAGTTTGAAACCGAAGCGGATTACAAAGACCCGTATGTTATCGAACTCATTGAAGACAGCGGTTACATCGTGTGGCCAATCATTCCGTTTAGCTACGACACGATAAACTTTGATATTTCAGGCGCGGTGCCGTCGGAGCCTGATTCAGTGAACTGGCTAGGAACCGATGATAAAGGGCGAGATGTATTGGCGAGAATTATTTACGGCTTTCGTATCTCGGTACTCTTTGGTTTTGTTCTGACGATTGTTTCAAGTGTAATTGGTGTGGTCGTTGGTGCTACACAAGGTTATTACGGCGGTTGGGTTGACCTGTTTGGGCAACGTTTCATCGAGGTGTGGTCCGGAATGCCGACCTTGTTCTTGCTGATTATTTTGTCGAGTTTTATTGAGCCGAATTTCTGGTGGTTGCTCGGGATTATGGTGCTGTTTAGTTGGATGAGTTTAGTCGGCATCGTGCGAGCGGAATTTTTACGCTGCCGAAACTTCGATTATGTGCGAGCCGCGCAAGCCATGGGTGTTGATGACAAACGTATTATGCTTCGTCACATGTTACCTAACGCGATGGTTGCATCGTTAACCATGATGCCGTTTATTCTTTCAGGCTCGGTGACCACACTGACTTCGTTAGACTTCTTGGGCTTTGGTCTTCCTGCGGGTTCGCCTTCGTTAGGCGAGTTGTTGGCGCAAGGTAAAGCTAACTTACAAGCGCCTTGGCTTGGCATTTCTGCCTTCGTCGTGCTTTCACTGATGCTTACGTTACTGGTCTTCGTTGGTGAAGCGGTGCGTGATGCTTTCGACCCGCATCAACAGAAGTAAGGATAGGTTATGACTTCAAATACAACGCCTGCTTCTCCGGTTTTGACCATAGATAAACTGTCTGTCGGTTTCGGGCGAAAAAACTCGATAGAGCAAGTGACACAAGATGTCTCTTTAGAAATATACAAAGGTGAGACATTAGCGCTGGTGGGTGAGAGTGGTTCCGGAAAATCGGTCACGGCTAACTCGATTTTAAAGCTGTTACCAAAAGGCTCGTCTCATTACTTAAACGGTAAGATCAATTTCTCTGGCACCGATATTCTGAGTTGTTCTGAAAGACAGCTACGTGGGATTCGTGGTGGTCGCATCGGCATGATCTTTCAAGAGCCCATGGTGTCGCTGAATCCGCTTCATAGAGTCGGAAAACAGCTTGTTGAAACCCTCGCGATTCACCGAGGTATGAGAACCAACAAAGCGCAAGCCTTAGCGATAGAGTGGCTATCCAAGGTGGGGATTCGTTACCCAGAACAAAAGATATCAGCCTATCCGCACGAGCTATCTGGTGGAGAACGCCAACGCGTGATGATCGCAATGGCATTGATCAACGAACCTGAGCTGCTTATCGCTGATGAACCGACAACCGCATTGGATGTATCGGTACAAGCGCAGATCCTCGACCTTCTAAAAGACCTGCAACAAGAGCTCGGTATGGCGATGCTTTTTATCACTCATGACTTAAGTATCGTTCGTAAGATTGCCGACAGAGTAGCAGTAATGAAAGATGGTCGCTTGGTCGAAAGTAACGACTGTCATACCCTGTTTAACGCGCCTGCTCACCCTTACACTCAAAAACTTATTAACTCTGATCCGAAAGGTTTGCCCGTTCCTGTGTCACCCGAAAGCAAACCGCTACTCGATGTAAATCAACTTCGTGTTTGGTTCCCGATCACGGGCGGTTTATTCAAGCGCACCATTTCTCATGTTAAAGCTGTGACCGACATGGAGTTCACTTTGAAGAAAGGGCACTCAATCGGTTTGGTTGGCGAAAGTGGTTCTGGTAAATCGACGACCGGTATGGCGATACTTAAGCTGGTAGATAGTGAAGGGTCAATCACCTACTCGAGTGAACAGCTTCAAGGTTTAGATCGAAAACAGATGCTTCCGTTTAGAAGCCGTATGCAAGTAGTCTTTCAAGACCCGTTTTCTGCGCTAAACCCGAGAATGTCGGTCGCTCAGGTGATTGGCGAAGGTTTGTTAGTGCATCAACAATTGGATGAGCACGAACTCGACCAACGCATCTGTGACGTAATGAAAGAGGTTGACCTCGATCCTGAAACGCGTCACCGTTACCCAAATGAGTTTTCTGGCGGTCAAAGGCAGCGTATTGCGATTGCTCGTGCTTTGATTTTAAAGCCAGAGTTTATCCTGCTCGATGAACCAACATCGTCATTGGACAGAACCGTTCAAGCTCAAGTATTGGATTTGCTGAAGTCACTTCAAGAAAAGTATGGCCTGACCTATTTGTTTATCAGTCATGATCTGAATGTCGTGAAATCCTTGTGTCATTACACCATCGTCATGAAAGCTGGCGAGGTAATAGAGAAGGGCGACACTGAGACTTTGTTTGGTAATCCGCAGCATGAATATACTAAGCAGTTGGTGAGTCTTTCGAATGTTGGTGGTGTTTTATAACGCAGAGGGTTTGTTTAAAACAAATGGGCTCTGGTTGAATTCAACATGGTCATTTCGTTGTTTTAAGATTACACTGCGCCCAATATTTCAGAAGTACATACTTAGGTAGAGGTCACCATGGACCAAGAACATTACGAAGACGCTGATTACGAAGGCCAAGAGCTGGGCGAAGAAGGCGAAGAGATTGAAATTGAAGCAATTGGTATTGATGTTTCATCACAGCCAATCGAGCTCTACAAAGTGTTTAAAATTGCTAACCTAGTGAGTGGTGGCGGTGAAGCTAAACACATCATCTCTGAAGGCTACGTAGCGGTAAATGGTGAGCTAGAAACCCGTAAGCGTCGTAAAATGTACGATGGCGACTTCTTTGAATTCAACCAAGAATACTATGTAGTGGTGTGTGATCAGCCAGTACAAGAAGAATCAGAAAAGCCGAAAAAGAAAGAAACGCCTAAAAAAGAGAACAAGGCGAAGAAAGGTCAGTCTAAAAAGGATTCTAAGAAGAAGGAATCTAAGAAAAGCAAAGCAGAAATGCTAAGCGCAAAGGCTGAACCAAAGAAAGAGAAAAAAGAGAAGAAACCGAAAAAGAAAGCGGATACGCCAAAGCCAACACGTGATGACAAAAGCGGCCGTAATTCGATTGAGTTCTTTTAAACTACAGTTCTAAACGACTGCTCTAAACTGCTTTTCTAAAACGAATCTTTTAAAACTATTCGTTTGAACATCAAGCAACGTTAGACCTAGGTTTTACGTTACGCAGATATCAAAAGGCTCACTAGTTAGTGAGCCTTTTTTGTATTTGTTTGCTAGCACAGCTAACGGCCAATAACGCTTATTCTCAGTGTCTTGTGTGAGAAGAAGTTAGCTCTGATGCACGTAACTGAGCAACGGCTTTCGCTAGTTCTAGCTGAGCTTGTGCAAAGTTAATGTCTATGTTGCCCTTGTTGATGTTCTCTAGAGCGGCATATTTCGCTTCTTCTGCGCGAGCGCGGTCAATGTCTTTACCATGCAAGGCCGTGTCGGCTAATAACGTAACCACATCCGGCTGAACTTCCAGCATCCCACCAGAGACATACAGCACTTGGCCTTCTGATTTAGGGTCTGTAACAAACACGGTTACGCCCGGTTTGATCTTACTGAGAAGCGGGGAGTGACCGGGGCGGATCCCCAGTTCACCGTCAGCGCCAGAAACGGCTAGGGCATACGCTGGACCTGAAAACAGCGTACCTTCCGCACTTACAATATTAAGTTGAAATGTATTATCTGTAATTCCGATAGCCATGGTGCACCTGCCTCTTAGAGTGATTTTGCTTTGTTAAGCACTTCGTCGATAGAGCCACAGTACAAGAACGCTTGCTCTGGGATATCGTCATATTCACCGCTCAATAGACCTTTAAAGCCTCTTAGTGTTTCGCTTAGCGGTACAAAGACACCTTTCTGACCGGTAAACACTTCGGCTACGTGGTAAGGCTGCGTTAAGAAACGTTCAATCTTACGAGCGCGAGATACGGTCTGTTTGTCTTCAGTAGACAGCTCATCCATACCAAGAATCGCGATGATGTCTTTTAGCTCTTTGTAGCGTTGCAGCGTTGTTTGTACTTTTTGTGCAATGTCGTAGTGCTCTTGGCCTACGATCAGCGGATCTAACTGACGTGACGTTGAATCTAACGGGTCAATCGCAGGGTATAGACCCAGTGCCGCGATGTTACGAGACAGTACAACGGTCGCATCTAAGTGAGCAAAGGTTGTTGCTGGCGATGGGTCAGTCAAGTCATCCGCAGGTACGTATACTGCTTGGATAGAGGTGATAGAGCCTTGTTTTGTTGACGTGATACGCTCTTGAAGTACGCCCATCTCTTCAGCCAGTGTTGGTTGGTAACCTACTGCTGAAGGCATACGACCTAGCAGAGCTGATACTTCTGTTCCCGCAAGCGTGTAACGGTAAATGTTATCAATGAACAACAGTACGTCACGACCTTCATCACGGAAGCGCTCAGCCATAGTTAGGCCTGTAAGTGCTACACGTAGACGGTTTCCCGGTGGCTCGTTCATTTGACCGTAAACCATGGCTACTTTGTCTAGTACACCTGCTTCTTTCATCTCGTAGTAGAAGTCGTTACCTTCACGAGTACGCTCACCTACACCGGTAAACACAGAAAGACCTGAGTGGGCTTTGGCGATGTTGTTGATAAGCTCCATCATGTTGACGGTTTTACCTACACCAGCACCACCGAACAGACCAATTTTACCACCCTTAGCGAATGGACAGATAAGGTCGATAACCTTAACGCCTGTTTCTAGAAGCTCAGTGCTGTTTGCTTGTTCTTCATAAGAAGGGGCTTCACGGTGAATCTCGTAGTTTTCTTTCTGACCGATTTCACCACACTCATCGATAGGTTGACCAAGCACGTTCATGATACGGCCTAGCGTTTCTTCGCCGACAGGAACCGTGATTGGAGAGCCTGTGTTTTCAACCGTTAGGCCACGACGTAAGCCATCTGACGTACCCATTGCAATACAACGAACGATATTGCTACCCAGTTGTTGTTGTACTTCCAATACTAACGAGCTTGCTTCGTCGCTAGTCACTTTCAATGCATCATAAACGCGTGGGCTGTTGCCGCCGCTGAACTCGACGTCAACCACCGCGCCGATTACTTTAACTATTTTTCCAACACTCATTCTTAAATCCTCAAATTCTGTTCTTGACCCAGTCTTTTCTAGCCCTAGACAGCTTGGGCACCTGAGACTATTTCACTCAGCTCTTGGGTAATGGCAGCCTGACGCGCCTTGTTGTAGACCAACTGCAAGTCATCAATGAGTTGGCCTGCGTTATCAGTCGCCGCTTTCATAGCGACCATTCGGGCTGCTTGCTCACAGGCAATGCTCTCAACAATGCCTTGATACACTTGCGATTCGATGTATCGATGTAACAGTTCTGAGAGTATGTCTTTGGGTGCTTGCTCATAGATGTAGTCCCAACGACGCGCTTTTTTAGGCTCACCACCTTCCTCAGAATCCGAAGGGTGGGGGAGCAACTGCAAGGTCGTTGGCGCTTGAACCATGGTGTTGACGAACTGGTTGTAAACGAGATACAAGCTATCGATTTTACCTTCGTCGTAATGCCCGAGCATCGCATTCACCGTACCTAAGATGTCTTCTAACTTAGGTGTATCGCCAAGACCTGACGTTTGTGCAATAACGTTGCCGCCGCGTTGGAAGAACGAGATAGCCTTAGATCCCACTAAGGTTGTTTCTACCTCGACTCCCTTGGTGCGCCATTGCTCCATTTCTTCTAACACTTTCTTGAACAAGTTTGAGTTCAAGCCACCACACAAGCCGCGATCGGACGAGATAATGATGTAAGCGACACGCTTAGGTTCACGCTGTTGCAGGTAAGGGTGCTGGTACTCCAGGGAACCCGATGCAACATGAGAGATAACTTTGCGCATGTTCTCGGCGTAGGGCCGAGTTAGCGTCATGTTGTCTTGAACCTTGCGCATCTTACTTGCTGCAACCATTTCCATTGCGCTAGTGATTTTCTGAGTGTTACTAACACTGGCTATCTTGGTGCGAATTTCTTTAGTACTTGCCATAATCTGCTCCTATTTGTTTTGATTTCCAGCTAACAAACCGGAGCACTTACCAAGCTTTCATCCCAACAAAACCTTCTAGGATCTCTTTAAGAGCACCGTCGATTTCGTCATTGTAATCGCCTGTCGCGTTGATTTTTTCGAACAACGCAGGGTTCTGACCTTTGGCATAAGCAATCAGCTCTTCTTCAAAACGGGCAATGTTGTTTAGCTCAACACCGACCAAGTAGCCTTTCTCTGCTGCGTAGATAACCGTTGCTTGCTCAGCGACTGACATTGGAGAGTATTGTTTTTGCTTCATTAATTCGGTAACACGCTCACCATGGTCTAGCTGTTTGCGCGTCATCTCATCTAAGTCAGAAGAGAACTGAGCAAAGGCCGCCAGCTCGCGATATTGAGCTAATGAAGTACGGATACCACCAGACAGTTTCTTGATGATCTTGCATTGCGCCGCACCACCCACACGAGATACCGAGATACCTGGGTCTACTGCAGGACGTAAGCCTGAGTTAAACAATTGGGTTTGAAGGAAAACCTGACCATCGGTGATTGAGATTACGTTGGTTGGTACAAACGCTGATACGTCACCCGCTTGAGTTTCAATGATCGGAAGCGCCGTTAATGAGCCAGTTTGACCTTTCACTTCACCGTTAGTGAACTTCTCTACATACTCTGCATTCACTCGTGCTGCACGTTCTAGAAGGCGTGAGTGAAGGTAGAATACGTCGCCAGGGAAGGCTTCACGACCCGGTGGGCGTTTCAATAGCAACGAGATTTGACGGTAAGCAACGGCTTGTTTTGATAGGTCATCATAGATGATCAGTGCATCTTCACCGCGGTCACGGAAGTATTCACCCATGGTGCAACCCGCATAAGGGGCTAGGTATTGAAGCGCTGCAGACTCTGATGCTGATGCCACGACTACGATGGTGTTTTTAAGCGCATCGTGGTCTTCGAGTTTACGAACCACGTTAGCGATAGTGGAGGCTTTTTGGCCAATCGCTACATACACACATTTGATGCCAGAATCTTTCTGATTGATGATCGCATCGATAGCTAACGCTGTTTTACCCGTCTGACGGTCACCGATGATAAGTTCACGTTGACCACGACCGATTGGCACCATGGTATCAACCGCTTTATAGCCAGTTTGAATTGGCTGATCAACAGACTTACGTTCGATTACACCGGGTGCAATCACTTCTACAGGGTCGAGTCGGTCACAACTTACTGGGCCTTTGCCATCGATTGGCTCGCCTAATGTGTTCACAACACGGCCAAGAAGACCGTTACCGACGGGGACTTCCAAGATACGACCTGTACCTTTCACTTTCATACCTTCAGATAGGTCAGTGTAGGGGCCCATAACCACCGCACCTACTGAGTGCGTATCGAGGTTAAGTGCGAGTGCGTATTTGCCACCTGGTAGCTCAATCATCTCGCCTTGCATAACATCAGCAAGGCCATTGATTGTGATGATGCCATCACGAACCGATACGATAGTGCCTTCATTGCGAGCCTCGGTGCTCACATTAAATTTCGAGATGCGTTCTTTGATTAGATCGCTGATTTCATTTGAATTTAATTGCATAATTGTTACCTATCTCGCGTGAAGTTGATGAGCCAATCGGTCAATTGATGTGTTTAAAGAACCATCGATAACGGTTTCACCCGCCTTGATGACCATTCCACCTACTAACGTGTCATCAATAACCTGCTTCATTTCAACCTGACGCTCTAATTTCTTCTCAAGTGCAGCTGTTAGTGACGTAACTTGATCTTGTGTCAGCATTTCTGAACTGGTGACAGTGACAGGCACTACACGTTCATGTTCGTCCTTTAGCTCGCAGTACAATTCAAACAGGTCTCTTACAACAGAAAGGCGGCCGTTCTCGGCCAAGACTCGAATAAGATTAATGACGTGGTCATCAACGAGTCCTTGGCAAATATGAATGATGAGGTTTGCCAGCTCTTCTGTTTGGTGTGTAGAAGCACCTTCTGCTGAAGAAATCTGACTAGCGATCGTTTCTTCTTCCGCGACAGCCACAAGAATGGACAGCATTGAGTGCCACTCTTGTAACTGGTTTTCACCTAAAGCAAATTCAAACGATGCTTTGGCGTAGGGATGAGCAATATTGGTGTAATCTGACATATTGCCTCTCCTTAGAGTTCGCTAATCATTTGGTCAACTAGCGCTCGGTTCGTTGCGGAATCTAGGTTTTTGCTAATCAGTTTCTGTGCACTTTGAATTACTGCGTCTGCCATATCTGCCTGAAGTTCACGGCGTATCTTTTGGCGTTCGCCTTCTAGCTCAGCTCTACCTTGTTCTAAGATGCGTGCCTTTTCTTGCTCGGCTTCTTGTTGCGCTAAGCTGATGATTTCATTGCGGCGTTTTCGGCCCTGTTCAACCAGTTCAGTCACATCTTTTCTTGCATCTTCGATGAGTTGCGCGCCATTTGATTTTGCTAGTTCTAGCTCTTTCGCAGCGTTCTCTGAGTGGCGTAAACCATCAGCGATTTCTTTTTGGCGCTCGTCTAACATCGCGGTGAGAGGGGGCCATACATATTTCATGCAGAGCCAAACAAAAATCACGAATGAGATTGCTTGTCCAAACATGCTTGCATTTAAGTTCATACCTTCCTCACTAAATCTTGATTATTTACAAATCGATCTTTCAAAGCGGTTTGATTAAGCCACGGCGAAGATGATGTATAGACCGATACCAACACCGATCATCGGTACTGCATCCACAAGACCCATCATGATGAAGAATTGAGTACGAAGCATTGGAGTAAGGTCTGGTTGACGCGCAACACCTTCAAGGTATTTACCTGCTAAGTTACCAATACCAGATGCTGCACCTGCTGCACCTAAACCGATCAGTAATGCACCTGCTACATATAAAACTGCGCTTACGATATCCATTTGTATCTCCGATAAATAATTTGTTAGTTAAATTTTTTAGTTATTAATTAGTGGTGTTCTTCTGTTGCCATACCTAAATAAACAACGGTCAGTACCATAAATATAAATGCTTGCAAGAATACGATTAATATGTGGAATAGTGCCCAAGGAACACTCAGTGCCCATTGCATCCACCATGGCATTAATGCGATCAGAATAAATATCATCTCACCTGCATACATGTTTCCAAATAATCGTAAGCCTAGTGATATAGGTTTTGAAATTAATGTTATTAATTCAAGAACTAAGTTAACAGGGTATAAAAGAGGGTTATCAAATGGCTGCGTAGTAAGCTCTTTGATAAAGCCTTTCAATCCTTTATTTTTAAATGTATAAGTCAACAGTAAGATAAATACACCGAGTGCCATCGACATTGGTATATTTACGTCCGCCGTTGGTAGATCTCTAAAGTGTTCTAGACCCATTGCACGACTTAATGCTGGTATGAAATCTATTGGTAATAAATCGACCGCGTTCATTAACAACACCCAAACAAAAGTGGTTAATGCCAGTGGCCCTATTAATTTATCCTCCGCTTGAAAAATCTCTTTTACTAGGTTGTTTACAAAATCAAATATCAGTTCGATAAAACATTGAAATCGACCTGGAACACCGCTGGTGCCTTTGGTCACTACGTATCGAAACGCTCCAATAAACAGTAAACCCGTAATCCAAGATACCAACATCGAGTCGATGTTGAACGCCCAGAAACCATCACCTGTAGTTAAGAAGGTTAAGTGATGCTCTATGTATTCGTGAGCGGTAGTTACTTGATCCATACTACACGTACTCCGATCTTGTAGAGGCAGTAATAAATGGTGTTAAGAAGTACCCAACCATAGTGAGAATATATGCGTACAATATTACTGGGTTATCCAATTTGAAAAACTGGAACGCCAAGATAAACATTAAGAACGTATAAGTTATTTTCACGACACGACTCATTTGCATTAAGTCACGTAAACTATAATTAGGATTCTTGTGCACCTTTAGGCTTGCATATATAAAACCAAACAGCGGAGGTAGCATCGCAATAACGATACCCAAAGCCGACGATTCCATATCTACTTTATTACCAAAAAACACTTCATATAAAACTACACCGACGGCTAATACTACTTGGCAGAGAACAACTCTTTTAGCAGCAACAAGAATGTCACCACTTATCCCATTAAGCCTCATAATAAAACCTTATATTTAACAGTGTAAGCTCATATAAAACACAGTTTGAATATGTCTTGCTACTCGCATTTACTTGTTAATAAAACTTTGCTTGTTAACAAAGAGATAATCTTGCTGGTTTTATATCTCCTGACGAAATAGAACGATATAAACTAATTCGCTCTCGTTTCGACAAAATATAAACTACGCCTAAAATTATGTGATCAAAACGACAAATATCGACATCAATAATTCCATTTTTGAAATGGGTGTTTTCCATTTATGAAAGTAATAATTCTGTCACTATAATCATGAATATTTCAGATGATTTACTGATAACTTGAAGTATTGATAACTGCTCGAATAAATCAGGGTCAAGCCAAGTGTTTTGACGGCAATCAATTTATATTTTTCAGGCACTTAAATTAACTTTTCATCAGAGTTAGAGTCGGACTCTAGATGTGTTAATTCATCACTATTTGGTTATTTATAGCGAGCAGCGTGCGTTTATTAACGCGGGAATATATATTTTTTATCTATTACTCATGAAGCGTGGAAAAACTGTGTCACATCAATGGTTATCCGCATTTTTGTTACTCATCGAGGTATTTATGGCCGGTTATATTGGAAGGTGAGAAGAAGAATTGAGAGTGTTAAAGCCGTTTTTATGAAGTTCAAACTCCACTTAAGAGCTTGTTGATAGTGGTTGATGCGGCCAGATAAAGCGTATTTTAAAGCAACAAATGGCAGTGCAGCACTGCCATTTGCTAAACCTTGTTTATGAAGCTTCATAGCTCAGATATTGAATACACAAGTCATGAAAAGCTTGCGCTTGGGGTGAGATAGTACGGTCAGACAGTCGGAATATTCCAATTTGTCTCTGTAACGGCGGGTCGATCAAAGGAATCCACACTAAACGCGTTTCATTGGTTGGAAAAGCAAGCTTAGGCAGCGTGGTTACCCCAATGCCTAATTCCAATACAGAAAACAGAGAAGTAATGTTTTCTACGGAATATAGGGCTTGTTCGCTGAGCATACGTGCAGGTGTTGGATCGAGTAGGGTGCAAGTACCGTTACGAATGAAGGGCTGTTTTAACAGAGTTTGCCATTCGATCCCTTCAGGTTGAGCGGCGATAGGGTTGTCCTTTAAGCAGACCACACCGATAGGATCGGAAAGAAGTGGGGTGAAGTCGATACTCTCTTCTTCTAAATGGGAGGTGTTGCCTAGGGCGACATCTACTTCTCCAGAGAGTAATCGTGCTTCTACACCTGCCGCATTATCATCAATCAAACTCACTTCTACATTCGGGTATTGCTCACAAAACGCCCCTAACACGCTAGGGATCAATTTGGCTGCCACCGAAGGCACGCTCGCTATTCGAACTCTTCCTTGTTGCCCAGCCGCCGCTGCACGTAAGTCGTTGTCTAATGCTTTGTAAACATTCAAGAATTGAATGATTTTCGGTAGGCATATTTCACCAAAAGGTGTAAGCGTAGATTTGTTGCCTGTTTCAAACAGTGGCTGACCAAGTATTTTCTCAAGCTCTTTTATTGAAGTAGACAGTGCCGCTTGAGATCGATTTGCTCGGTGAGAGGCGGCACGAAATCCACCTTCTTCGACCACTAAAACAAAATGTTTTAACTGTTGTAGCTTAATACTCATGACTCCGATCCTTCTCTAGCCCTTGCTATACCTTACTTTTTGAAAGGTGATAGATTTTATTTATCAAATGCACAAAATTTACCGTTAGATTTATCAGGCGTCAAGGTGCAGTATTTAACCATCTTGAAACATAGTTGTTACAAAGTTGGATGGAATCGTGAACGCACAAACTAAAAAACACCCAGTAAAAACCGCTCTTTTCGCTTCAAAAGCACCACTAGAGTGGGCAATCGTTAATAACGGCACTCTATACACTGCGCAGATTCCAATCGATGAAACGGGCGCAGTAGTAGAAGGCGGTATTGAAGCGCAAACGCGTCAGACTTTTAACAACCTTGTTCATACCTTAGAGTGTGCAGGTGAATCGATGGATTCTGTGCTGCAGGTTCTGATTTACGTGACTGACCGTGAATACCTGAAAACGGTAAACAGCGTATACGGAGAATACTTCAACGCACCTTATCCAAATCGTGCAGCAGTCGTTGTTGCAGGGCTAGCTAGAGAAGAGATGTTGGTTGAGTTCGTGGTTTATGCATCGGCGTCTCAACCTGAATAAATGGACTGTGAACTGAGGCAATTTGCCAATCAAAGCTGTTTGTCTACGCAGATCTTTACTAATACAAGCGAATAGTTTTACGTCTAGATACAAAATTAATACTTATTCTCTATATGAATTAACAATTTATTAATTAATCCGATGGTTGCCAGACTCAACCGCAACCTAACGTTACAAGGACAGAATGATGACTCACTTACAGAATGTTCAAGCAGAAAACGCACTTTACATTGGCGGCGAATGGCAAGCGGGTGTAAGCACCGTAGCGAACATTAACCCATCAGATATTTCTGAAAATATTGGCAACTTTGCACAAGCAAGTGCTGAACAAGTTCAACAAGCGATTTCAGCGGCGAAACACGCTCAACCAGAGTGGGAAAAAACGCCGATTGAACGCAAGCAAACGGTGCTTCAAGCGATTGGTGATGAGCTGATTGCCCGTTGTGATGAGCTGGGCACTTTGCTATCTCGTGAAGAAGGTAAGCCTTTTGCTGAAGGTCGCGGTGAGATTTACCGTGCAGGTCAGTTCTTCCAATACTTTGCGGCTGAAGTGCTTCGCCAAATTGGTGACAACGCAGATTCTGTACGCCCGGGTGTTTCTGTTGAAGTGACTCGCGAAGCGGTGGGCGTTATCGGCATTATCTCTCCTTGGAACTTCCCGACAGCAACAGCAGCTTGGAAAATTGCTCCAGCATTGGCTTTCGGTAACAGCGTTATTTGGAAACCAGCAAACCTAACACCAGCAAGTGCGGTCGCGCTTACAGAGATCATCCACCGCCAAGGTATCCCTGCAGGTACGTTTAACCTTGTACTGGGTAGCGGTTCAACAGTAGGTGATGCACTGATCAACTCTAAAGAAGTGAACGGTGTGAGCTTTACCGGTTCTGTTGATACGGGTCGTAAAGTGGCAGCGGCTACAGCGCCAAACTTCGTTCGATGCCAACTAGAAATGGGCAGTAAGAACGCACTTGT
The DNA here is from genome assembly GCF_041471965.1 of Vibrio sp. 10N.261.51.A3. Classification (NCBI taxonomy): domain Bacteria; kingdom Pseudomonadati; phylum Pseudomonadota; class Gammaproteobacteria; order Vibrionales; family Vibrionaceae; genus Vibrio; species Vibrio sp. 10N.261.51.A3. The sequence goes on along the minus strand of NZ_JBFRPK010000009.1, from coordinate 27,294 downwards.
TATTGCTGACGATGCTGATATCCAAACTGCGGTTGATGCAACGATTGCAGGTTCTTTCTCTGGCGCAGGCCAAAAATGTACCGCGTCTTCTCGCCTTGTGGTTATGGATAGCATTCACGACCAATACGTTGAAGCACTGATTAAACGTATGAGCGAGCTGAAAGTGGGTCACGCACTGGAAGAGGGGGTGTTCATGGGCCCTGTCGTTGATGGCAACCAACTTGAAGCAAACCTAGGTTGGGTTGAGAAAGCACGTCAAAGCGGCGGTGAGCTGGCATTTGGTGGCGAACGCTTGAGTATGAAGCACGAAGGTTTCTATATGTCTCCAACGCTGTTCTTGAACACTAAGAACGATTGGGAAGTGAACCAAGAAGAAGTGTTCGCACCAATGGCAAGTGTGATTCGTGTCGCTGACCAAGAAGAAGCGATTGCGACAACCAACGACACTCGCTTCGGTCTAACAGGCGGCATCATTACTCAGAGCCTACGTACTAGCGCAATGTTCAAGCAACAAGCGCAGACCGGTTGTGTGATGGTCAACCTACCAACAGCAGGCACGGATTACCACGTACCGTTTGGTGGTCGTAAAGAGTCTAGCTTCGGTCCTCGTGAGCAAGGTCAATACGCGAAAGAGTTCTACACAGTGGTTAAGACGGCTTACCAACGTCCTTACTAATCCACTTTCTAAATAAGAATTGGATAGCTGAATTAACTTCCTAGCTATCCAGCTATCGAATTGGCCTGATTCACAGAGTCAGGCCAACATTCAAACCAAAGCAGCAAACGAACTTAGACAAGTGATTTAACCCATTTTTGAAAACATGTTATTTGAGCGTGTTTTCAAAACCGAGCTAGAACACTGAGCTTTCAATAGGAGTGGTTATGTACCAGCAACGGATTGTTATAGATGGATTGCAATACTGCAATTGGAACAGAGAATATTTCCAAACACTAAAGGCGAGCGGCATTACAGCAGTTCACGCTACCGCGGTTTACCACGAGACGGCTCGTGAAACCTTATCTCGCTTTGCAGAATGGAATTTAAGATTCGAGCAGAACGCAGACCTTATCATGCCGATTCACTCAATGGCTGATGTCGAGACTGCAAAAGCGACTGGCAAAGTCGGCATTTTCCTTGGTGCTCAAAACTGTTCTCCAATCGACGATGAGATCGGTCTTATCGAAGTGATGCGTAAGCAAGGTCTTTTGATCATGCAACTGACGTACAACAACCAGAGCTTATTGGCGACGGGTTGCTACGAGAAGAACGACACAGGTATTACTCGCTTTGGTAAACAAGCCATCGAAGAGATGAACCGAGTGGGCATGATCATAGATATGTCTCACAGTGCAGAGCGCTCAACACTTGAAGCTATCGACTTGTCTTCTCGTCCTATTTGTATCAGCCATGCGAACCCGACGTTTGCTCATGATGCACTACGAAATAAATCAAACGATGTAATTAAAGCTCTAACCGCACGCGGCGGCTTAATCGGATTCAGCTTGTACCCATTCCACCTACCAAACGGCAGCCAATGTACCTTGGAAGATTTCTGCCAGATGGTTGCGACTACGGCTGACATGGTCGGCGTAGAGCACCTCGGTATTGGCAGTGACCTATGCTTAAACCAACCTCAAGCCGTTCTTGAATGGATGAGAAATGGTCGTTGGTCTAAAGCAATGGACTACGGCGAAGGCTCTGCGAACAACTCAGGTTGGCCAGATGCGTTGCCTTGGTTCTGTGGTAGTGCGGGTATGGAAAACATATATAACGGATTGATGCGTCATGGTTTCAGCGAGTCTGAAGCTGGGCAAGTCTTGGGAGAAAACTGGTTTAACTTCTTGAAAGATGGCCTAGAGCCTCAAACCAAGGGTTAACGGTTTCTCGCGAGCCATCATCGAATTAGCAGCCTTCTAACAAACGTTCAATAAGCAAGTGCTGCTTAAACCAATTTCACTATTCAAAAGGAACAACGGTCTATTTCGCAACGCGGTAACCCAAACATGGATTAGCCTGCCCAACACAAAAAACAATAGGGCAGGTGTTAAATACACCCTTGTAGTCATCATTCAAATGACAGCTGCAAAGAAACCTCTGGAGTCAGAGTATGTCTGATTTAACCAATAGCGTGAAATCTTCAAGCTTAAATGCGGGTCAAGCACACACAACAATTAATGCAAAAAGCAACACAAACGAGTCTGAGTCTACGTCAGACAAATTAGGCCTATCCAACCCAGCACTTTGGTACAGCGGCGGTTTTATCGCTCTGTTCGTGGCACTTGCTCTATTTGATGGCGAGCTGTTATCAAGCCTAGTAAATACGGGCTTTGCATGGTCTGTAAAAGTATTCGGTCCTTACTGGCAAATGCTTCTTCTTCTGACTTTTCTTATTGGTCTTGGCCTGGCGGCAGGGCGAACAGGCAAGGTTATCCTAGGCGGCATCGCTAAACCTGAAATGGACGGCTTCCGTTGGATGGCGATCATCTTCTGTACGCTACTGGCAGGTGGCGGTGTATTTTGGGCAGCAGCAGAGCCTATCGCTCACTACGTTAGCCCACCACCATTGTACGGCGCACAAGAAAACGCACAGCAAGGCGCGGTGAATGCTTTATCGCAATCCTTCATGCACTGGGGTTTTCTAGCATGGGCCATTGTCGGTAGCTTAACGTCTATTGTGGTGATGCACCTTCACTACGACAAAGGCTTACCGCTTAAACCTCGTATTTTGCTTTACCCAGTTTTAGGCGAGCGAGCATTGAAAGGTCACACCGGCGCATTGATTGATGCATGTTGTATTGTCGCAGTAGCGGCGGGCACCATTGGTCCTATCGGCTTCTTAGGCTTGCAAGTGAGCTACGCACTGAACGCACTGTTTGATATTCCTGATGGCTTCACGACGCAGCTTATCATCATCCTGTTCGCTATCGTTCTATACACATTGTCGGCATTAAGTGGTCTTAACCGCGGAATGCAAATGCTAAGCCGTTACAACGTAATTTTAGCAATGTCATTGATGGTCTACATTCTGATCTTCGGCCCAACAAACTTCATTTTCAATGGCTACATCCAAGGTGTAGGCAGCATGATAGACAACTTCATCCCAATGGCAACATACCGTGGTGACGAAGGTTGGTTGAGCTGGTGGACAGTATTCTTCTGGGGTTGGTTCTTAGGTTACGGCCCAATGATGGCAATCTTCATCGCACGTATTTCACGCGGTCGTAGTATTCGCCAATTGGTATCAACCATCAGTCTTATTGCACCGTTCGTAACATGTTTCTGGTTCACCATTGTTGGCGGTTCTGGCCTTGCGTTTGAAATTGCAGACCCAGGCAGCGTAAGTAAAGCGTTCGAAGGCTTTAATTTACCTGGCGCGCTACTGGCAGTAACTCAGCAACTACCAATGCCAATGCTTATCTCTATTCTGTTCTTGATCTTGACGACGATCTTCATCGTAACGACAGGTGACTCAATGACTTACACCATCAGTGTGGTAGTCAGCGGTGAGACAGAGCCTAACGCAATTATTCGTACTTTCTGGGGTGTGATGATGGGGGTAACAGCATTGATTCTGATTTCCCTAGGCTCTGGCGGTATTTCAGCGCTGCAATCCTTCATTGTTATCACCGCGGTACCGGTGTCCTTAATCTTGTTGCCATCACTTTGGAATGCGCCTCAAATCGCAATCAAGATGGCGAAAGATCAAGGCTTATAAAACATCAATGCCGGTATAAAGAAGAAAATGTAGAGATAAAGCTCTCTAAAAACTGAAGATAAACAAGGTGTGAGCCTTTGAAAGAAGGCTGATACAAGATTCCGAAAGGAACAGAAAAACCGTACTGGTGAAGATACATCGGGCGGCACGTATCTAGGTCAATCGATCTAGTCAGGACAAATAATAAGGGGTGAGCTCGCTTGCCTCGATAATATCAATAACGATTAAAAACGTGAAAGCTAACCAACATACTGTCGCTATATATGCTTCAAAAGACAGCAACGATCGGTTCTGAATGGCTAGCAAAATCCTATAACTATAAGGTGGTGAGCAAAATGGATGCACATCGTTCTACCTACACTGAATCAGCACTACGTGACGCGACTGTCGTCATGGCACCGGAAAGGCTAGGTGCAATGCACCAAACACGTATCAGCTTCGTTAGAACTCTGATTCGTAAAATGGCGCAGCAAGAATGGAAAGTGACCAAACATGAATGGCAACTAGACGCTCGAGGTTTTGGTCATGTTATCTATAAGCTAGAGACGCCAAATCATGTTTATCATTTGGTTGTTTTCTGCGATGAGATTGCAGACGACGAACGAAATGACCGTGTAATTGCTGAAAAGTGGGACGTAACGTTTGCTCTGGTTCTTGGTGATGTTGATGTCACCCTACTTGAGAGACTTCGTGCGAATGTACCGCTACAAGAAGCAGGCCGTAACCCCAACAATGTGCTTGTTTTAGCGCGTGCCAACAAAAGTGTACGAGTGTTTGAACATATTGTTAGTCACTTGGCTAAAGGTGTTCAACCAACGCCAAAAGAGCTAGCGGAAGTTGGCTACATCCTACGAACCACAGCGGTTTATGGTAATGGTAAGTTTGGTATTGCTGACTTTAAAATCTTGGAAAAGAATCCAGATTTTAATCAATCGTTCAGTGCTCAAATGTGTGCGGTTTATATGCTGCGTGAGTTCAGCCTAGATTGGGTTCATTACCTAGCTGAGCAACAGGGCGGTGAACAAGCGATTACCTTGCATAGAGGATTACAGCGTTACCTTGGTGTTGGTAATGCGACTGGTTTAGGCATGGCGCCATACCTTATTAACCACCCAAGTATTGTCGATCAATGGATGACAACACGTGAACATGCATTGGCGGACGTGTTGGCTAGTCAGACCGATACGGCGTTGATCGAGCCACTACGTAGATACGTTAAAAAAGCGATTTGTCATTTAGAACAAGTTGTTACCATCAATGAAAACCAGCAAGAGTTGAACAAAACCGCTGTTGATGAGTTAAAACACGCAGAACAGTCACTAGAAGCTTCTGTAAACCATTGCGATACATGGGCGCAGTTAGTTGAACAATCTAAGCACATGAGTATGGAAGCCCAAGAAATCCTTATCTCATGCTTGATGGAATTGTACCCAGAATTAGTGGACGCCCATCAAGAGCAAATGAATTGTAGCGAAACACTCTCGCTTCCTAGTGGCAAAAAGATCCAAGACCTATTGGTTGTGTTAGAAGAAAAGTACCGTTGGGCGATCACGACTGACTTTACGAAAGCAGAAAATAACTACTGGTTCTGGTATCGCTCTCAGGACAAAGAAGAGCCAAGGCTCGGTGTTCGAGGCGAGGAACTCGGCGAAGAGCGCGAACTGCCGTTGGATATCGGCCGTCAAGCTTACCGTCTGTACCATGCTTTATTGCAATTCGCGCCAGAGCTTTCATTGGCTGAATTCCTTGTTAAACAACCGCAGCATCGTGCCATTGCGCGCCGTGTGTGGACGTTAGGTAACAAGGCGATGGGCGACATTCAAATGAACGTGCTGCACCAACACTCGCCACCAATGCATTTGCTGCGTTGTAAGCTAGCGATGTTTGGAGCGACTAAGTTTGATCCTCGCTCAGACCGTTGGGTACGAGTGACGTTTTTCCAAGGTGCACCGTTGCTTGATGAAATTCATCAGGACGAATGGGTGTTCCCAATCTTACCAAGTGAAGCGGAGATCGCTGACTCAAATAAAGTTCCTACACATATCAACGCTCAACATGGAGGTAAATCGTTATGATCGTTTCTCACAATGAACTGGTAGCGGCCGTTAATAAAGCCTTTCTGGGTATGCGTCGTACATGTGGTGAAGCCGATGTGATAGCGAACATGGTGGCAGATTTACAAATGGTTGGCTTGGATGGTGTTCGTCATTTTAACAATGCGAGCAACTTTATGGGGCTAGAAGACGATTGCCCTGTAGACATCCAAGTGACAAGCGACAACACAGTTGAAGTGGACCTGCACAAGGCGAGCTTAGCGTGTCATCTTCCTGTGGTGATGGATTACGCCATTGAAAAAATGGTCGGTAAAAAGACGCTGAAAATCGAGCTAAACAACTGCCATAACCGTTGGTTAGCGTACAGTGAGCTTGTAAAACTGGCAGCGAAAGGCATCGCATGTACCGCACGTTGGGATAATGGCTCAAATCCTAAGAGCACCTTGTATGTGCTTAACCGTGGTTGCGTTGCACCAGAACTGTTTTTATCAGATTTGCCTCTGGCATCGGACGATCATATCCACAATATGACCATCGAGCTTTCCGTCCAGGATTTCGATATCGAACGTTTGTCAGATGGCTACCAAACACACATTGAATCGGAAGCGCTTTTTAAAACTCAAGAGAAGGCGTGGAACGAGGGCATTGAAGTTGACGATGGAGAGTGGGGCGCGTTGAAAGAAACGGCGACGGCCATTCTTGTTGAAAGTAGCCAGCGTTCGATTCAAGGTGCAGGGGAGCTAACGACTTCATAATTTGGTGCTTGGTGCTTAGTGAATCGATAGCATTATTGATAACACACGCTATAACAGATAAAACCAAAGAGCTTAACGTATCCTCACCTCGTTAAGCTCTTTTTATTTGTGTCCCACTTTTGTTCTTCTTCTCAATAGATCACATCTTAAACTCTCTGTTTTGACACAAGTTGTTACGCGTATAAAGCTAATTTGGCGATTTAATGAAGTACCTTCACATTCAGGTTCAACAAACGGTTTCATTTACAAGCTAGTATGCGTATCTTGCTAACTACGGTGCCAAAGGGTGCCATTTTTATTCGTACCAATGACTTTAGAATCAGATAAAAAGGAATGAAGCGTGCAAGCTAACTTTATTGATGGAACCACCCTGTACCGTCAGCACTCTTTCGAGTTGCCACTTGATTATCAAGCCAAAGATGGACAACAGATCCAAGTCTTCGCACGTGAGCTGGTTGATCTCGCTAAAGATGAGCAAGAGCTGCCGTGGTTGATCTACTTTCAAGGCGGCCCAGGTTTTCCTTCTCCACGGGTGAGTGGTCAATCGGGTTGGCTAAAGCGTGCATTACAAAACTACCGTGTTCTGCTTCTAGACCAACGTGGTACTGGCAACAGCACGGTTATCAGCCATGAAACTTTGGCGCATTTGTCTCCAGAACAACAAGTCGAATACTTAACGCATTTCAGAGCGGATAACATCGTTCGTGACGCTGAAGCGATTCGTGAACAGTTTGGTATTAAGCAATGGTCGACGATTGGTCAAAGCTTTGGTGGCTTCTGTACACTGAGCTATTTGTCACTGTTCCCACAGAGCTTGCAGCGTTGTTATGTGACGGGCGGCATTCCTTCTATTGAACGAGAAGCTGACGATGTTTATCGTGCGACTTACAAGCGTGTAGAAGACAAAAACAGAGCTTTCTTTGCTCAGTTCCCACAAGCACAAGCTATGTGTCGCGAGATCTCTGATTACCTGCTCAACAACGATGTGAGACTGCCAAACGGTCAGGTGTTCACAGTTGAACAGTTCCAGCTAATAGGTATTAATCTTGGTGGCGGCGAAGCAAACCTTCCAATGTATTTCACACTGGAGAGTGCGTTTGTTGAAGTGAACGGTAACAGACAGCTGAGCTACAGCTTCCTAAATCAAATGCAGCAAGAGCAGGGTTACTTAACTAACCCAATTTACGCAATCTTGCATGAATCGATTTACTGTCAAGGTACAGCGTCTAACTGGTCTGCACATCGTGTTCGTGAGCAGTACCCACACTTCAACTACCAATCGGGCAGTGAGTTCTGGTTTACTGGTGAAATGGTGTACCCATGGATGTTCGACCAACTTGAAACGCTGAAGCCACTGCGTGAAGCCGCGAACATGTTGGCTGAAAAGTCGGACTGGGGCACTTTGTACAACGCAGAGCAGTTGAGCAAGAATACAGTGCCAATGGCGTGTGCCGTTTACGCCGATGACATGTACGTTGAGTTGGATTACAGCCGTGAAACATTGGCGAACATTCCTAACTCGAAAGCGTGGATCACCAATGAATATGAACACAATGGCTTGCGAGTAGACGGCGAAAGGATTGTCGATAAATTGATGACGATGGTTGAAGCGTTAGAAAATCTGCCAAAGTAATCAAGCTATTTGCACTAGAAACAAGATGCGTTAGAAGCTTTCTACTTTAGAAACTATCTACGTTAGAAATACGATACGCCAGAAACAAGAAAACGCTGCACCCATGCAGCGTTTTTTTATGTCATCGAACTATTCGATTTAAGGAACTAGGAGGGGTAGCCCTTGAAGCCATTAAGGTTGGATGACGATATCTTGATTTTCAGTGGTCGATAAGCTGGCGCGGTTCTGTTCGATAAGCTGAGCCGCATAAGAGGGAGTTACAGCTTGAATTTCGCCTTTTGAACGAATCGTTAATGCTTCCCACGCATGATCACGGTATTTGCCTGTTTGTGTATATTCAATAAGTACTCTCATGATTCTTCCATCCGATGTGTGGTTAACGTGCTACTAACATTAGCGCCATTATTGTGGTTACACACCTGTTAAAAATGGAACATAAGATTAACCAAATGAGAATGCGTGTAACTTGAAAAACTGACCTTATTGAACTGATCTTAACTAACAGTATTTATCGTACCTAACTGCATTTATCGTAACCAACGGTACTTATCGTAAATGGCATCTATAAAAAAACGCTGCACGGATGCAGCGTTAAAGTTGAGATAGGTTGAAGATTGCTTAGCTGTTTTCTAAGCCAACAATCTTGCGTGCAGACATCACTGCACTATCCAAATCGGTCAATCTACCAGCACTTGCTGGACCAAGAACTGATGAATACAAAGCCAACTGCTTCTCAAATGATAAATCTAATTGGTTATATAGATTTTGGCGGATTTGAGCGTGTTGCTGAGGCTTTGCGCTCGACAGGCCTTCCAACGTATCGTAGATGAGTGTAGTTGTATCCATAACTGTCCTTAGTACATCTTTAGAAAATTTTGCATATTATGCACTTGGTGTCATCTTTGTTCTGCGAGATTGATCGCATTATGTTCAGCTCTGCTTAATTGTGTAATCAGTTAGTTACAATTGTGTTGTACGGCAAAGTATCGAAAACTTGGGTTTGGGCAAAAGAAAAGGAGACACAGTGGTCTCCTTTTGGCTTGTTAGGCAAACATAAAAGTTACGTGCTGTTCGCTGCTTGTTGGGCCAATCGGCTACGCACAGCTACAGCGCCTATCGTATGTTAATGTTCTTATCTCGATTTTCGTACATTTCAGGTGTGGTGTGTAATCCACCTGCATAGCCTGCTGCTTCAAGTGTTTCTCTTACCTCTCGAACATGCTCAGCCGTGACCGGTTCATTTCTGTCGCCAAGGTTTAAACGCACAAACGTGATTAACTCAGCTAAGCGTTGATCCGACAGTACATCCTCAAAACTTGCCATTGGCATGAAATTTCTGTCTTTGTCGAGATAGGTGGGTTGCAAGCCGCGCACCGTTACCGCAATGGTATTGAATGGGTCGCTGTGCATGATAATACCGTTGTTCAACAGAGTAGGGGCAATTGGATCGCGACCTTTACCATCGTCACCATGACAGGCCCCACAGGTTTGACGATACGTGGTGTAGATTTCACTGGCATACGCAGCTTCATCAAACCCTTTAGGCTGTAACTGAACGGCATCACTGGCAATGGTGTTGTTGATGTCCCCACTGAGTAGGTAATAGGACATCGACTCAATATCTTCACGCGTCATCAAGCTTAGGCTGTTTTTCACTACATCAGCCATACCCGCAAAAGCGGTGCCTTTGTCTGAATGTCCTGTGTGTAAAAAGTCTGTGAGTGTTGCTTCATCCCAACCATCGATATAGAGCTCATTGGCTGTAATATCAGGCGCGTTCCAACCGTCGATCAAGTTACCTTGGAAAATACGTTCTGGTATCAGTGCTTGGGCAATATTTCGAGGTGTATGGCACTCCGAACAGTGACCAAGTCCTGCGACCCAATATTTGCCTTGTTGCCACTTATCGACATTCTCAATTTCTCCTTTGAGTTCCTCTGGCACTTCATAATCAATAGGGTCGGTATCCATGAATACGATGTTCCAGCCAAGCAAACCTAAGCGAATATTGGATGGAAACATCATGCTGTTGTCATCATTGCGTCGCGGCACGGCGGTGATTGACTGCATGTATTCCCATAAATCCACCATGTCTTGGTCGGTGAGGTATTGATAGGAGGTGTAAGGCATTGCAGGGTACAGGTAACCATTCTTGCCTTTACCTGCGACTAACGCCGCTCGGAAATCATCGAAGTCATAAGTCCCAATACCTTCGGTAGTGTGTGGCGTTATGTTGGTTGAATACACGGTGCCGAAGGGGGTGACAAAGGGTAGGCCGCCAGCAAAGGGTTCGCCACCTTCTGCACTATGACAAGCCACACAGTCACCGGCATAAGCGAGATATTCTCCGCGCTCAACAGATGATGCTTTCAAACTCGCGAGCCGTTGTTGCTCTAGGTCACCAGCGTGTCGGATATAAGCCCCAAGCGCGAGTATCTCGTTCTCACTGAGCTGCTCATCAAACGCAGGCATTAGGTTGTTCAAACCGTAATTGATGGTGTGCTGAATCTCTTCAATACTCCCTCCGTGAAGCCAGATATCATCGGAAAAATCAGGTACGCCAATCGCTGGGTTAGCGACAGCACCATCGGCATGACAAGACGAACAGTATTGGACGAACAAGGTTTTACCGAGCTCGACTTTAATCTCCGGCACATCGGTATGACGTTGGTTGAGGGAGGCTAGATAGTAGGAGACTTTTGCCACCTCGTCTGGGCGCATGATTTCACTCCAACCCGGCATCGCTCCATTTCGCCCTTTGGCAATCGAATGGATCACAGCTTCATCACTGCCGCCGTATAACCATTCTTGGTCGATAAGATTAGGGAAGTGTTTCTGACCTTGTGCATTATCTCGGTGACAAGCGGCACAGTGAGTTTGGAATAGAATCCTACCGCTGTTCACGATCTCTGGGACAGCAGCTAATCCCTCTAACGTGGTTTCGCTGGTTTGTGCAAATTGCTCATTGAGAGTGGTGGATGGTGAACTGAGCTTATCGTCGCTTTGTTCCCAATCGACTAAGCCTTCCCATTCTCCAAGCCCGGGGTAGAGCACCAAATAACCCGCAGACAAAAGAAATGCCACTGCATAACTGATAAATAACAGCTTAGGTGGAGGCGCATCTTTCTCTTCAATACCATCAAAGATGCCAATGGTGTGGTCGTGATCGGCCTTGTGATTGCTACGCCAGTATTTAACGACAACAGACACCATCAGAACAAAGAATATTAAGGTTAAGAGTACCGCCCATAGATTCCAGAATGTGCTCATTGTGATACCTCCTGTGACGTATCTTTACCCAGGCTTTGTAAATAGCGAATCAGAGCTTCACCTTTGGTTTTGCCTCTTACTTGCAAACGGGCATCACCAATTTCTTGATCGGTATAAGGCACACCTAAGGTACGTAACACTTCCATTTTGGCGCTAATATCATCGCCAGTCAGAGTCTGCTCAAATAGCCACGGGTAAGAGGGCATGATCGAGGTCGGTACGACTTTTCGAGGGTCAATTAAGTGAATAGCATGCCATTGGTCAGAATACTTTCTACCTAAGTTAGTGAGGTCAGGACCAGTACGTTTAGAGCCCCACAAGTTAGGAAACTCATAGATATCGTCTGCTTCTTGGTTCGGGCGACCATTACGCTTCACTTCTGGCTCTAGAGGGCGAACCATTTGTGTGTGACAAACATGGCAGCCTTCACTGATGTATATGTCTCGGCCTGCTAACTCAATCGGTGTGAGAGGCATCGCTAAGCTGCCTTTGGCAATATCATCGCCACGGACAATGCTTGGCACTACCCAGACCAATAAAGAGAAGGAGGCCACGACAACAGTGGTCAAAATTAAAATGACGATTGAATGTGTAAAGTCTTTACTCATCATTTAAGCTCCTTCATTAACAGTGTGTTTAGCATCATTTGTTACGGGCATACGAACCGTTTTGTACAAGTTGAAAGCCATTAAGAACAATCCAAGTACAAACAGCGCGCCACCAAAGAAACGCATGAATAGCCAAGGTGCTTTAAAGTCCATAGCTTCTACAAAACTGTAAATCAGTTCGCCATTTTCATTTTGAGCGAGCCACATATATCCCTCGCCGATGCCTGCGATCCAAAGTGCTATTGCATAGATGGCGACGCCAGCATGAGCAAGCCAAAAGTGCCATTTAATCAGTCGTCGTGACCATAGATCGGTTTGGCCCCATAAGCGTGGAATGAAGTAGTAAAAAACCGCTATCCCTGACATCCCAACCCATCCGAGAGCCGCGGAATGTACGTGCCCGATGATCCATTCGGTGTTGTGTGCCACCATGTTGAACCAGCGAATAGCGAGTAGCGGACCTTCGAATGTTGCCAAGCAGTAGTAAAGAATCGCTGAGAAAAAGAATAAAAGAATGTAGTCGGACTTCAGCTTTTCTTTATTTTGTAGGAGGGTCATTGCGCTATTGAACGCGCCTGCCCAAGAAGGGAGCCACAGGATCAAAGACATAACGATGCCGATGTTCTGAATCCAGATGGGAACAGAAGAATAAACCAAATGGTGCGTTCCGGCCCACGTGTAAAAGCCGACCAAGCCCCAGAAATGGATCACAGACAAACGGTAAGAGTAGATAGGTCGATCCGCCGCTTTGGGTATGAAATAGTAGTTCATACCAATCACACCAGCGGTCAGCAAGAAACCGACGGCATTATGTCCCCACCACCATTGAACAATCGCATCTTGAGCGCCTGCAAACACAGAGTAGGACTTCATCGCCAACACAGGCATCGCGAGGTTGTTCACGATGAAAATCATTGCAACGACGATAATGAATGCAGCAAAGAACCAGTTAGCCACAAAGATATGGCTGACCTTTCGTTTAGCAAGGGTGCCAAAGAACAACACCGCGTACAGCACCCAAACCAACACAATCATCAAGTCGATTGGCCATTCAAGCTCCGCATACTCTTTTGAGGTAGTGTGGCCTGCGGGTAAGGAAATGACCGCAAGTAACAGGATGAATTGCCAGCCCCAAAATACCATCCATGAAAGGCTTTTGTTGAACAAGTCACAATGGCCTGTTCGCTGGGCAATGTACAAAGACGTCCCCATCAAGATATTCACGACGAAGCCGTAAATTACTCCAGAGGTATGTAGCGGACGCAGTCGACCAAATTGGAAATACTGAGAATCAAAGTTTAAGACTGGCCAATATAATTGCGCGGCGAGAATCACGCCGATGATCATACCTACAATCGCCCACACTAAGGATGCAATGATGAAGTACTTCACGACCTTAATGCTGTATTGCGTTGTCACTTGTTCCATAACAAGGCTCCTTGCCTAGAGGTTTTGAATCGCTGACTTAATTTGAATCGCTGAGCGAGCCTGCTTCGTTGCCGAGCACAGAATAGAAATAGGAAATGTCACGGATGTCTTGGTCTGAGAGCGTGTCGGCTTGTTGTTGCATGAGAATCGCTAAGCCACTGGTTCTTTCTCGAGTCTGGTAATCTTTCAATGAAGAGATGAGATAACCCACTTTTTGACCGCGAAGGTTCGGGTAGGGATCTTGTGTTGAGATGCCATCAGCGCCATGACAGGTCATACACACTTTAGCTTTTTGTTTACCTAATTCGAATTGTTCTTGATTAACTTCAGCAGAAACAGGAAACATGACCAGCGTCATTACTAGGGTAGAAAGTGTCGCCATGGGGTTAAATTTTTTTATATTCAAACTCATTCTCGATTCCCTTGATTATGAAATGAGTAAGCTTTCTAAGATCAATACACGAGATCAACTGGTGAAGTAGAAACGACTGGAACTCGTTATTAAGTCTCTTAAAGCTGCTTACGTTCGATTAAAGGTTATGCAGCAACCAGCATTCTCGCTACTGACTTACTCATATTTATTGTTAATTTTGTTGTTTCATACGTATTCATAGGGCTTATTGGTTTACTTACGCAGAGTAAAATACGAGTTTTTGTTACTAGACGGTTGAGAAGGAATACGTCAAGCGGGTAGGGAGTGCTGAACGAGAGCGGTGATGGAAGAGACAGAGAAACGGCGAAGTTATTGAAAAACAGCGAGGTGTAGGAGCATTCGGAATAAAGTGATACCAATCAATCTGAGTGGTATCGGTACAAGTTAAATGGTCAATTTATACTAGACTCAATTTAGTGACCTTTTAAATGGAGTTTAGAATGAGAACTGTATTCTTGTTGATGCTTTGGCTTTGCTCGTTTTCGATTTTTGCAGCCTCAGAGTTAACGGTTTTCGACCACTCTGGGCAAAAGCATGGTTTTAGTAGAGAGCAACTCCTGTCACTTCCTCAGACAGAAATTACTACCACCTTGCCTTGGGTCGAGGGTCTGACCGTTTATAGTGGTGTGACGTTACAAACGGTGCTTGAAAATATGGATCTACCGATATCATCACAAGTCACTTTCGTAGCATTGAATGACTATAAAATTGCGGTGCCCAAAGAAGATTTTGATACCTATGAACCCATCATTGCGATTAAAAAGAATGGGGAGTTTATGTCTGTGAGAGAGAAAGGCCCGTTTTGGTTGATTTACCCACTCTCTGCGAATCCTGAGACTAATACCCCTGATTTCCATGCCAAGATGATTTGGCAGATTCGTGATATTCACCTGTAGAGGCTAATTATGAAGAAGCTGTTGTCTATGGCCGCAATCAAAGTCGTTGTTTTGTCTTTGGCCGTGGTTGTTCTATCCGTCAATATCTACAGCGTTACTCGAATTAATGACATCAACAAGAGCTTTTCTAATCGCCAAAATGAGGCAACATGGTTTGTTTTCCAATTGGTAAAGGAATACGCGAATTTCTTGATGGTGAGCCGTTCGGATAATCTCAATTACGACGATTTGTGGTTAGCCTATGATATTACGTGGAGCCGCTTTGATATTCTGATCAACAGTACCGAATCTTCTAACTTCATTAAATCTGCCAACTTCAAACCTTATTTCACCGGAGAGTTTGAGAAATTTAAGTCGCTAGAATCCTCAATTAAGTTGGTGAATCAAGGCGCTTTGCCTAAGGAATCACTGCAGAAGAAAATTGATATTTGTTACAACACGCTGGTCGAATTTATTAACGAAAAGTTTCGACTTCAAAGCCCGGTTATTGAAGAAAACACCACAATGGTCGACAAGTTGGTGATGATGCATCAGATAAGCAGCGTATTTCTGGTGTTGCTACTGCTTGTGACAGGAGCGATTTTTTACGTCGACTTTGCAATCAAACGAAAACTTCATTCTACCGACTTCATTACTGGCTTTCGCAATCGAGTCTCGCTCATGCAGTTTGTTAAGAACAGCTATCCAACAAACGGTGATTTCGACCTTTACTTTGTAAGAATCAGAAACCTTAGTGAGATAAACCAAAAGTATGGACTTGAATATGGAGACTTGGTGGTGAGTTCAGCTGCTAAGTCCCTGACGGCAAAGGTACCGGAAAGTACTATCTCGTTTCGTAGTAGTGGCAGTCAGTTTCTATTCTTCATTCCTGAGCAATTGTACACAAGTGATGAGATACAGGAAAAATTCAATGACGTGCTTAAGGATTATATCTCTGCGGGGAATTTAGAATTGATGATTGACGCTGTAGTCAGGCATAAGAAGAACATCAGCTCTAAAGATATGATGGAGCTACTAACGACAATGCAGAGTTAATCCCCGCATCAGCGATAAGTTAGATCATTAGGTTTTGTTGACTGTACGCTCACCATTCTCCCGCTTCACTATCATGGCTTTTGCCATTCTTTATTTGCCTCCTCATTCAATGTGCAGCCAATAGAGAGCTCCTGCTCTGATGAAGATAGTTCTACTACTAGTTATAGCTATAGTGGCTTTCCGCGCTTGAATAGGAAGAGAGGCTTTGAGGTTTAGGTTTAGGTTTAAGGTTACTGCTTTTGAGTGAGTGCAACGATTCGCTCGTTAGATCTCGAACTGCTAACAGACTGCGGGTTTAAAATTGCTTGCGGGTTATGGTTTCGAACAAACTCGATGAATTCCAGATAAGTGAGTGGCTGACTGAAGAAGTAGCCTTGTATTAGGTTACAGTTGGCTTTTCTGAGGTAATGATACTGTTCTATCGACTCAACACCTTCTCCGACGACTAGCGTGTCACAAGAGTGGCCTAAGTTAACCATAGATTCGACCATCTTGCGGTCGGCCTTGTCGTCTACCATGTTATCGATAAAGCTCTTATCAATTTTGAGCTCATCCACAGGGTAGTGGAGAAGTTGGTTAAACGCTGTGTAGCCCGTACCAAAATCGTCAAGGGAGACCTTTAAACCTAAGCTTCTGAGGCTCTCGATAGTCTGCACCGTAAGCTTGGTACTTTTCACGTAACTGGTCTCGGTAATCTCTATAATAATGTTGCCAGGTGGCACTTGATAACGTTCGAGTACTTTACGGATGTTGTCGGCAAAATTACGGTTGTAGAGCTCCATCGCCGAGATATTAATTGACAGAGTACCCTTGTATTTATGAAGTTCTGAAAGCTCTTTATAGCTTTTGATCGCGGTGCCAATGACCCACATGTCGAGCCTGGCAATAAGGTTACTCTTTTCTGCAACTGGGATAAATTCTTCTGGTCCCGCATCGATATCGAATAAGGCTGGGCAACGAATCAGGCACTCCGCGCCATCTATCTGAAGTGTCTTGGCGTTAAAAATAGGCATAAAGCGAAGTTCAAAGTTGTCACTTTCGCAGCACTCTAAGAGTCTTTTCTCTACAACGTCATGGCGTTCCAAGGTATGTAACAACTCTTCGCCATAAACAATACGACTTTCGCCATCACTATGAGACTTCGCATTAGCTAACATTTCATCGATGCATCGGTGCCAAATCTCATCGAACTTTGGCGTGTCGAGCGGTAAAACACCTGTTGCGAGTGATAATCGAAACCCATAGTAGTCAAGGAAGGTGGTGCCGGTCAGCGTATTGTTGATGTTCTCAATTTCTTCGTTTATCACTTGGTTCTTACCCATCTCCAAGATCGCGATAAACTGATTCCCTCCCAGTCTGGCTAAAGAGTAATCACTGCAACTAAAGCCCAAAGAGGCTTGTTGGTTTTGTAGTGTCTCTTTCAGTGCTTTAGCTAAGCTTATCAGTACATTATCACCAACTTTTGCCCCGTAGAGATCGTTAATTTTACGAAAATCGATGATGTCCCAACAAACCACATAGCAGTGTGGGCTCATCGAGCTTTTTAGTCGTACATCAAGGTGTCTGATGAAAGAGCGTCGGTTAGCTAGCTTGGTGAGTTGGTCGAATTCGGCTTCGAACTTCAACTCTGTTAATGAGTCTATGTACGCGTTCTTTAAACCATCAATTTCACTTTGCCCTGATGAGCGTTTGAAGTATCTAAGTTTGAGCCCGCCGATCGATATCTCTTGAAGTAAGTCTTTAAGCGGTCGCACGAGTTGGTAACGTACCACTAAATGTACGATCAACATGATCGTAAAGAGAGTACCAAAGCCACCTAACAAGGTTTGTTTAGCGATGATGGCTTTCTCATGGTTGAACTTTTGTTCTCGAATATTTACTTGCGCGATGAGATGTCGGCTGGTCATCTGCACATTGATATTATCTTGGGTTTGCTCAATTGATTTGATAACGAATTGGGTATTTTCAATGTTGGCAGCGTCTGAGGATGGCTCGATTAAGAACTGAATATTGTCATCGTCATTGTATTTGATTAATAAGCTAGAGAGTTGTATCAGAGGTCCGTCAGCAATCAAAATGTAGCGATTTAAACTGCTACTTGCACGTTTATCTTGAGGAAGGAGGTAAGGGTCAATTGCCGCAACATACGAATATCTGAGCTCGCCACTAATCGAGACATAAGAGAAGCCTTCGTAGGAGAGTTCATTTTTGCTTATTAACGAGGTGTATATATCGAAGACTCTTTCGTAAATCTTGTCAGGGATCTTTAGCCCCTCGAAAGGATCGGCTCTGAGAGTCGAAAGCGTTAATTTGAACTTAGGGTCCACGATATAAACATTGCGTTGCCCAAATTGATTGACGTGATTCTGGCTTAATACTCGGAGTACTCGTTTTTCCAATAGCGATAGAGTCGTGGAGTCGCCAGGATTTTGAATGTAGCGGAGGAACTGCAACGAAGAACCGATATCTTTAACTAGTAAGGACAAGCCGAGCTGCTCGTATTCCGCCGCGACTAAAGCGGTGTTCACATCAGATTGCACCTTGTCCAAATACATGTGCTTAGCATGATTTGATGCGAAGTTGTACATCACGATTCCTGCTATCAGGAGCACAAATGTCAGCGTTGGTAAAAGTACAAAATAGAGCTTCTTCAATACTGGCATGAGTTATCTCAAACTGTCGACAATACGATTGCGAATTTGAATGCTACTCGGTTCTAACGGCTGATAAAGGTAGCTGCGATCTAATACTTCTTTATTCGGGAAAAGCTCGGGATCGTTTTGATACTCCTGAGAAGTGAGTGCTTTTGCTTTTGAACTTGGCGTTGCAAACCATGAATCCATTGCGTTTTGAGCGGCGATTTCGGGTTGCGATAAGAAGGAGAGAATCGTGGTTGCCTGTGGAGATCGCTCTCCGTTGTTAATTGCAGCCATACACTCTAACCATAAGGTTGTTCCTTCTAGAGGCACTGTGTAGGCCCAAGATGCCTCAGGTTCGGCATCATTAAGCACATAGCTGTCACCTGAGTATCCGTAGGCGAGGTCGATGTTGGCTAAGTGTTCGGGATGACGAATATAATCGACAACGTATTCATTACTTTCAAGGTGAGGCTTCTGTGCTTGTAGCGTTTTGTAAGCGACTCGAAGTTCTTGTTCGTTGTTGGTAAACGGCTCAAATTGATTCATCAGAAGCGCAGCACTCACCAAATCCGTAGGCTCATAATACATGCTGATTCGGCCGCTGGTTTTGGTTTCAGGGTCTAGAAGAGCGCCCCAAGACTTGGGAGTCTCAACTTTTCCGCTTCGGTATAAGATGCCGGATGTCCCCCAAGCGTAGGGGATTCCATATTCGCCACACCCATCCACCCATCTTGAGTCAAAGTTGCTTGAAAGGGATTGCTGCAAGTCGCTCAGGTTGTGGAATAAGTTCTGTTTAGCCAGCGCTTTCAGTTTCATACTTTCAATGACAACCAATTCAAACGCACCTCGTCGTTCACTCAATAGCACTTCATCACGAATGGACTCGTCAGAAAAATATTGCTGCTTTAGTGAGATGCCGTAGGTATCACTCAACTGGGTAACGACGCTGTCAGATAAAAATTCATCCCAATTGTAGAGATAAATATCATGCTGCTGGCCAAATACAGGGCTAGCCAAAAAGGATGTTGACGCAAGTATTGATACGCAAAACGCTTTCACTGACGGATTCCCTTTCGTACGTGATAACTAAATCGTAGCCCAAAATTTGCGACATGATTCAAATTTAGGCACTTAATTTAACTTCAACTTCATGCATTTCATGCAAATAGCAACTTGCTACTCCTACTTGATACCGAACCTTTATCGTGTGAGGCAAGGATGACTCCGTCGTATCGTATTCAACACAAGTACGTATTCCAGTTTATTGTCCGTGAATGGATTATTTAAATTAATATTCATCATAATATCCATTCTTACAAGTTATTATGCAAATATTAAGCATTAAATAATGATGCGGTGATTACCTTTTTCGGGTTTTCGCTCGCATTAATCGTCGTTATTCCTTTGTTTTGCCATCGCGATTTACTCTTATGTTCAATGTTCTTTTATCCCTAAAAACACTTCTATAACGTTTTGTTTATCATTTGTTTCGTTTCTCAATAAGTATCGATAAAGTTGTTGCTAAAGACTTGTAGCACAAGGTGATTGTGCTTATTGTGGGCAGCAATATCTAGGTTATGTCCCAACGAGCCATGATTGCCGGTTTGGGAAATGTTGTGCATTTAGGAGCCATTGTGGATTTAGAGATATATCAAGTAGATTCGTTTACAACTCAAGCGTTTAAAGGGAACCCTGCCGGGGTCTGTATCTCCAAAGAGTCGTTGGATGAGTCGTTAATGTTTTCAATCGCTGAAGAGATGGCGGTATCTGAAACGGCTTTTCTCGCGCTTAACACTATGACGCTTAAATGGTTCACTCCCGAAGTCGAAGTGAAGCTGTGTGGACATGGCACACTGGCAACGGTTCATGTGATGAAAGAACAAGGACTGCTTGAGACAGGTGATAAGGTCGTGTTTAACACCTTATCTGGGGAATTATCTGCCGCCGTTTGTGAATCGTCTATCGAGCTTGATTTTCCTAGTACACAGCTATCATTGCGTTCTGAACCCAACCTCACGCTGCTTGAACACCTAGGTATAGATCCGCATCAAGTAGTTTCATTCAGAGAATTTGACTCTAAGCAGTTAATCGAAGTTTCCAACGAACAAGTGTTATTGGAGCTTTCACCAAACTTTGATGCGTTAAAAGGCATTCAAGGTCGCGGTGTTGTGGTCACAGCATTGGCAGCAAATACGGAACTTGATTTTGTTTCTCGTTACTTTGCACCCTGGGTTGGGGTTAATGAAGATCCTGTGACTGGTTCGGCGCATTGCGCATTGACGCAGCACTGGGCAGAAAAGCTCAACAAAAGCAGTTTCAGTGCTTATCAGGCGTCTCGTCGTGGTGGTTATATGTCGACAGAGCTCTTAGCTAATGGGCGAACAAAGTTAATCGGTTCTGCGACCACTGTGATTAGTGGCGTGTTGAAGCTTTAGATCTCTATAGAAGCTTTAGAGCGCTGTTTGACCTGTATCGTTGGAACCGCCTAGTACGTTTTATTCGACTGTTCACAGTTAAAAGAGGCGGCTAGGGCGTAATGTATTATTGAAGGAATCACCGTGTCTGCCTTTTACCTTTCTCAAGTATTAGTCGCGATAGCCATTTGTTTTGATCTTCTGTCATTCCAATTCAAGGAAAGGAAGAAAATCGTCACTTGTCTGTTCTTTGCTGGCGTTCTTATTTCGAGTCACTTTATCCTGCTTGAACAATGGACAGCGGCGAGCTTAATGACGATTGCTACGATTCGCTATTTGACGAGCGTATTTTCTACCGCATCCAAATTCAAATATTTGTTCTGTTCGATGTCGGTGGTCGCAACCGCAGTGACTTACTCAGGGCTGACTAGCATATTGAGTTGCTTTGCCTCCGTATTTCAAACCTTTGCTGCCTTCAATAAAGATGACCGTCGATTAAGAGAATTGATGATCATCGGAACCAGCTTTTGGTTGGTTCACAATTACTTAGTTGGCTCGCCAACAGCGGTTGTTATGGAGGCGCTGTTTATCTGCAGTAACTTGGTGGGTTATTACCGTTTTTATTTCAGAAAGAGTGCCGCTGCTTAGGTTTACAACTGAAGTTAAGGCCCAAATTATTAATCAATTCAATTCAATTCAATACTAGCTAGGAGAGCTTGATGCCAAACATTTACAATGATGTTCCTTCATCACTACCTAATGAGATATTCAATGACCTGATTGCCAACGACAGTGTTCGAATCGAAAGAATATTGTCGCATGGACACAGTTCACCAGACGAGGGTTAGTATGATCAAGATGAGAATGAATGGGTGATGGTGATCGATGGGCAAGGGGTGATTGAGTTTGAAGATGGTCGCATTGTTACCTTGTCTAAAGGAGATTATCTCAATATTTCCGCAGGTGAAAAACACAAGGTGCTGAGGGCGGATAAAGATGCGGTGACGATCTGGCTCGCTGTGTTTTATCGTTGATATCTTGCTCTAAAGCTGAGGCTGTTAGGTTATAAAGCTTGCTGATTCAGCTGTTTATTTTCACCTCAGAAAGGACTTAAGACAAAAAGGAGTATGTTGTGATTAGAATTCGAAACTATCAAGCGAATGATGACAAAGCACTGTGGGAGATCTTCTTTCATACCGTACGTAACGTGAATGTTCGAGATTATTCTCAACAGCAAGTCGAAGCTTGGGCACCCAGTAGCTTTGACTTTGCGTTATGGCAAAAGCGTATGAATGGGTTACAACCCTTTGTGGCTGAGCTCGATGGCTGCGTTGTTGGCTATACTGACCTGCAACCCAACGGCTTGATTGATCACTTTTTCTGTCACCACGAATATCAAGGGAAGGGTGTCGGGAAAGCGTTGATGGAACATGTTTTCACTGTGGGTCGAGTTCGTGGCGTATCGAGATATTTCTCTGAAGTAAGTATTACCGCAAGGCCTTTTTATGAGCACCTTGGCTTTAAGGTAGTAAATGAACAGGAAGTCGAAATGCGTGGCGTAAAGCTGACCAATTACGTGATGGAAAAGATAGTTGAAGATGGACAAGGCAGCTGAATAGGCGGACTCGTGTTCTTAGGGATACAGAAACCGAGTTTGAAATATTAAAAAACCTTTTTAAGGATAACTTTTCCTGATCTATTGATATTGTCGATGAGTTCAAATTGTGTGCAAGATAATTTGTCTAACCTAAACATTGAATGAATACAAGGAGTGTTGTTCATGAGTCATGTGAGTAGATCTAAACTATATACATTGGTGTCGATGTTGTCCTTCGCTGTTGGCGTTCTTGCCTTAGATGCTGGGGTGTCGGGGCTATTTCCTCTCTTTGTTGTCGTCATCTCATTCTTTTCATTTGTCATCAACTCGTTTCTTTGTTTGTTCGGAGGTAAACGCGAAGATGGCTTTGATGCCTATCAAAAAGCAAATCAGACTCGGTCGCGAGCACTGGTCAAAGGCTTAGAAGACTCGAACAAATAAACCTATTCCTTCAGACGAACGGTAATCTCATTTTTGACACAGTTTTCACCTGCTTTTTGTTCTCTTATTCAAGAAAAATCATCTCTTTAGAGATAATATTCACTTCAACTAATATCAGTGAAGGAAGTAAAGTGGGTATTGAAGCTTTAGCGTTTGTGATGGACGCATTAATCACCGCATGTTGTATGTATATCGCCTCCAAAATGTCTTTCGTGGTCGCAGACTTTAAATCCCTTCTTACTATTGCTGTAATCGTTGCTTTGGTGTCATTGATTCCGACAGTGGGTTGGGTGCTGGGGTTGATTCTGTTTGTGTTCCTTCTCGGGAAAGCAACGCACTCTAGTATTGGTGATTGCATCTGGGTGGTGGTCTTCACGAAGGTGGTGTCGATGGCGGTCTTTCTGATATTCGGGCGCTTGTTTATGTAATCCGGGTTCTTGCTTATATAAAGGCAGGTTCGGCTAGTTTGATACCTATCTTTACATGGTACTTAAACATGAAAAGGGTGTGAACCTATCACACCCTCTAAGAACCTTTGATTTGTGTTCATCTTTACTATTTAGGCAGTAATACAGCATCAATCACATGGATAACACCATTGCTTGCTTCAACATCTGCCATCACGACCTGCGCTTTGTTGATCATCACATTGCCGTGATCAATTCCTACCATTACCGCTTCACCTTGCACTGTTACGGCACTATCAAGTTTCATCACTTCGGACGCCATTATTTTTCCTGGCACCACATGATAGGTCAGTACTGCGATTAGCTTGTCTTTGTTTTCTGGCTTCAACAGCATATCAACCGTTCCTTCTGGTAGTGCAGCGAACGCTTCATCCGTTGGCGCAAACACAGTGAACGGGCCATCACCTTTCAATGTTTCAACTAAGCCTGCCGCTTTTACTGCTGCTACCAAGGTGTTGAAAGAGCCGTTTCCAGCCGCCACGTCAACGATGTCTTTCTTCATTCCGTGGTGATCAGCGTGAGCAAAAGCCGTAAAAAGAAGCGTCGCAACTAGCACTGACATGGTTTTGATTAATTTATTAAACATATTGTCTTCCTTTGAGTTTTGTCCGTTATTTTCGAGAGGTATTACGAAAGCCCAATCGTGATAGATCAATTTGTTGTGTCTTTGAGTGAATGGTTAACGATATCGACTGCGCCAAGCGAATAAATTTATATTGTTAAATGATTGTTATGATTTCATTTTGATGCTTATAGTTATTTGATGCTTATAGTTATTTGGTGATTATTCAAGTAATGGATGTGAATATGAGGTTTGTTTTACCAGTAGTCTTTTCTGCATTGGCTTCAATGCCTGCATACAGTGGCCTTGCTCCAAGTGAAGGCTTCAGCGGTAACTTCAGTGTATTGGCCGGTTTCTACTCTGACAATAGTAATTTGAGTACTGAACAAGATTCGAATCAAGCCACCAACACCCAGGAAGGGGAGAGTGAAAACCAAGGGCTACTCGGCTTTTTGGGTACTGTTCAATATACTTTTGGCGAATCGCTGACTCACCAAGTGTATGCGGGTACGACACGAGAGGATATTGCAACAGGTACCATTGCGTTTGAGATCGGTTATCGATATCAACTTTCTGGTGGCACCATATTGGATTTTTCTGTTATTCCTACGCTTATCTCGGGTAAGGCTTGGACGGATCCGTATGCTGTTGGCGTTAATCGAAATGAAACGGATGTGAAAGGTAATGTAGGACGACTGCAGCTCACTAATATCGGTGGAACTGGTTTTCGAACGGATCTCGCATTTGGGCAATCAGATGTTGATGAAGAGCTATCTGGTAGCCAAGGCTTATCTCCGGAAGATACTGTGCTGCTGGATAGGGAAAGAACCTATGTGTACGCCAAAGCAGGATACCGCTTTATCTTACCAAACCACGCAGGTCTATTTGTTCCTTCAATGGTGTATTTCCACTCAGACGCAGAAGGAGGAGCACTCAGCTTCGATAGTTATGGTATTGAATTAAACTACGCGAAGAGAATCGGTCGTCATGGTTTTGTTGTCACCCTAGATGCAAGTGATCGTGAATATGATGAGTCGAATCCAATTTACGGGCAAGTACGTGAAGAGAATGAATTCGGTGCATTCTTAGCTTATGAGTTTGGTGGGCTATAAAGATTGGGCGTTCATTACTTTACTGGGTTTAAGAAGCATAGATTCTAATATCGATTTCTATAACTCCGAGCAAGTATTAGCGAGTGTGGGTGTGGATTATAAATTCTGATATTCACACTATTTTAAAAATACTCATCAAAGCAGAAGTTTAAGTTCAGTCTTACTATTTGTTTAATTATTTCGGGCACTTACACCTTTAAAGGTTGTAGGTTCCCGTTGCTATCCGTAATATGAAAATTAGCTTATGGATAGAAATAATAGGATAAGGAAGCGCTTTGGAAATACAAATTAGACATTTAGAAGCAACGGATAGCCAAGATATTTTCGATATTTATCGCCGCCCTTCAGTTTCAGAAAACACCTCACAAAAGCCTTATCTTAGTTCTGAACAAGTGGAGCGACTGTTTGGTCATTCAGACCATTTCACTCTGGTTGCGGAAGTCTCCGGCAAAGTAGTGGGTCACATTACTTTATTCATGACCACCAAGGTAAGAGACAGGCACTGCGCTGGTCTTGGTATTGCTATTCACCCAGATATGCATGGTAAAGGGGTCGGTAAGGCGTTAATGCAAGAAGCGATCAATCAGGCGGATAACTGGCTTAATCTCGTGCGTCTTGAGTTAGAGGTTCATGCCGATAACCACGCCGCTATTGCTTTGTATGAACGTGTAGGCTTTCAGTTAGAAGGCACAAAAAGACTCAGTACGTTCAAAGCGGGTAAGTACATCGATATGTTGCTGATGTCGAGAATACGACCAGATTACCGTTGAGATCGAACCAAACAGGTTCCTGCTTTAGAAATCGGTTAATGAGCAATTGATTAGTGAAATTCCCATTAAACTCTGTATAGTAGCAACCGTTTGCTTCGTATAACCCCAATGATATGGTTTGGGGGTCTCTACCAGCTCCCGCAAAGTGCTGATTACGAAGGGTTTAGATCACAATTGTGTTCTTACTCTTTGTAATGGCGTTCAAGAAAACCTCCTGTCTATTATTCAGAGTAAGTGCACACCTAAAATCCATAGTAGGTGAAATATGAACGCATTTATTCAAGGGCTCCCAAAAGTAGAGTTGCATTTACACATTGAAGGTTCGCTCGAACCTGAGTTACTTTTCCAGCTTGCTCAACGCAATGGCATTGAGCTGCCTTATTCATCCCCAGAGCAACTAAGACGCGCATACGAATTTGATGATTTACAGTCATTTCTGGATATCTATTATCAAGGTGCTGATGCACTGCGCACAGAACAGGATTTCTACGACTTAACATGGGCTTATCTAGAACGCTGTAAAGCCGACAATGTTATCCATACTGAGATTTTCTTTGATCCTCAGACACATACCGATCGTGGCATTGCATTCGACACCGCTATTAACGGCATTCATCGTGCGCTTGAACAGGGTCATAAAGAGTTGGGCATTACCTCTCAAATCATCGCATGTTTTCTGCGCCATTTATCTGAAGAGAGCGCCATTCAAACGTTCGCAGAGGTATTGAAGCATCAAGATAAGATCGTCGGGGTTGGACTGGACTCTTCTGAATTAGGACACCCACCAGAGAAGTTCAAGCGTGTATTCCAACAAGCAAAACAAGCGGGCTTCTTGACGGTGGCGCATGCAGGAGAAGAAGGGCCGGCTCAAAACATTGTCGATGCGATTGAAATGCTCAGCGTGAGTCGAGTGGATCATGGTGTCCAGTGCATGACAGACGAAGCTCTAATCGAAGAGCTGATTGAAACCAAAATGCCACTGACGGTGTGCCCACTGTCGAATATTAAATTGCGTGTATTCGATGTGATGGAAGACCACAACATTGTCGAACTGCTCAGAAAGGGTGTGGCTGTAACGATTAACTCGGATGACCCTGCTTATTTTGGTGGTTACATATCGGATAACTTTAATGCGGTGAGCCAAGCTCATGAGATGACGCATCAGGAGTTAGCGCAGTTTAGTTTGAATGCGATAGACGCGAGCTTTATTGAAGCGCCATTGAAGCAGCAATATCGAGAGCTTGTTCAAGGTTACTTAGCTAAAGCTGGTTCTGACCAGAATTTCTAGCGGCTGTGCCCATTTACTAGCAGCTGAGTATAAAGCGCTAGGATGGCCAACTAAAGTGGATGGTAAAGTGTTATCGACTGAGTCTGCTTAATCTCTATAAGCCTAAATCATCTAGATGAAGACAAAAAAGAAGCTGGCAGTTTGCCAGCTTCTTTCATTGTGCGCCGAGCATGGCG
>NZ_JBFRPK010000008.1:0-69096 GCF_041471965.1 Vibrio sp. 10N.261.51.A3 | reverse complement strand
GCCATGCTCGGCGCACAACCACAAAAACATTCACCATGTGAATCTTTTTATTTTATAAAAAAAGGGGGTAGATCACATATGCGGAGATTTTTATCGCATGAGTCCATGATATGGATAGGCATGTAACACTCGCCCCCATAGAGTTTTATCGCATCACTGAATCTACAGGCTTCTGCACTCGTTACTTGGTTGAATGACGACTGTCTGGCATTATGCGCCCAAGAAATCTCTAGGGCTGTTGACCTTAGTTATTATACAGCAAAGAATGAACGAAGGTAGTCAGTGGTAGAAAACAGCCAACAATTAAGTGACCGTTACGACGAACATGGTTACTTTGTTATCAGAAATTATTTCAATGAAGCTCAAATTGCATCGCTTAGAAAAGTCGTGCTGAAATTTCATGAATCATGGAAAGCAGACAACGAAGAATTCTATAAAGAAGAAGCATTTAACTCGTCTTTAATTACGGGAAGCGAGTATTTGCCTGCCGACGATAGAAGCGTGCTTTTCGACTTCATAAGCTCGAAACAAGTGATGGATGTGGTTGATGCGGTGATTCCGAACAAGCCGGCATTCATGAATACACAGCTGTTCTTCAACCCAGTAAACCCGCAGCAAAAAGACTTCTGGCATCGTGACTGTCAATACGACTACGACATTGATGACCAGATGAAAGTCATCATGGAAACCCAAGTATTGCATCTGCGAGTGCCCCTTTTTGATGAGCCCGGCATGGAACTTATCCCCGGCACGCACAAACGTTGGGATAACGAAGAAGAGTACAATGTTCGCCAAGAAGAAAACGGCAAAGTGAGCAGCGATGACATCTCTGGTGGTAAGCAGATACCGTTAGCCGCAGGTGACTTATTGGTGTTTTCAGCGGATATGATCCACCGAGGCCGATATGGCTTGGATCGTTTGGCTTTGGATATTTTGATCTTCGATTCGGCGGCAGACTATGTCGACTACGTTGATGACGACTGTTTACCGACGCCAGCTATGTTAAGCAATATTAGTGACCCAAGGTTGTTTATGAACACGCTACACTTAAAATCAATGCAGTACTCATAATCCATAAAGGTGCCCAAACTATGACTGACACTAAGCAAAATACCCGAATTAGCCAGTTCCGTTTCGGTCAGCCAAAAGAATCTCTCAAGTTAGAACATGTCGCTTTAGGGGTACTAGACAAAGATAAAGTTCGCGTACAAATTGAAGCGACTAACATCAACCCTAGTGATCTGTTGTCGATTTATGGTGTGGGCCAATACAAACATAGCCATCAGCCGCCGAGAGTACCGGGATTTGAAGCGGTAGGAAGGATTGTAGAATCCAGCAGTGCTGAGTTTATAGTGAATCAACGAGTGCTTGTGGCAACCAGTGGAACATGGCAGAACTATGTCGATGTATCACCAGATGATCTGTTCCAAATTCCTCAACATTTAGACAATGGCTACGCCTGTCAGTTGTACATTAATGCGCTAACCGCATGGGTGCTAACGACAGAAATAGCCAAGCTGACCCAAGAGGATGTGTTGATCATCAACGCGGGCAGTTCAGCCATCGGTAAGATCTTCTCCCAGTTATCAGCATCACTCGGCTTCAACATCATTGTCGTTACATCACAGCAGACACAATACCCTGCCACTTCCTGTTGGGTGATAGATGCGAACGCTGATCTAGTTTCTCAAATTAAGGCATTAGGCTTGCCTATGCCAACCGTTGCCTTTGATGCGATTGGCGGCTCACCCGGAACCGATCTTGTTCACACCCTTGGCAACAACGGGCGCTTTATCAACTATGGGACGCTGTCGTTGGATTTTTACGAGCCACGCTTCTTTGAGTACGCGAAAAACCAACACATCGATTTCAGCACCTTCTTCTTGCGTTATTGGGAGGAAGCAGAAGGTAAAGATGTTCGCCGTGATAAGTTCACGACCATGCTAGATCACTTCATCACAAACGACATTCAGCTCGACGTTGACCGCTATCTACCATTCGATGAAGTGCAAACCGCGATTGATCTCATTGAATCGAAAACCACACGCCTAGAGGGCAAGATCATCTTACTGCCACAGTAAGTGAGAGTTGGACGATATATACCTTGTTTATTTCAACAGGCAAGACGTTCAACAGCTTACAAGCGTGCTTGTTAATACACCATCGCTTAGGAAGTTTGATTAAAGAAATCGAAGATTGAAAAGATAGCGAAGAGTTGTGGTGCATTTCTCCATAACTTAAGTGGTTACGAGATGGTCATGAATCACATTTATTTTAAACATCAATTAGTTATATCATTAGAAATATGATACTGATCACCCATAAGATAACCTCGATTCTATATGGTAGCGTCATACTTAAAACCACGATGTGAACATACTTAGGTTCTGTCGCAAAGTTTGAGCTTTAGAGTTAAACTTTGCTTAATTTCTATTCATAACACTGATCCTCAATGTTTAAAGGCTGCCATTTTCCCTCTGAAGTTATTCTCGAAACTATCCGCTATTACCTTGCATACAAACTCAGCTATCGTGAAATTGAAGAGATACAATTAGAGCGTGGGGCCATTGTGGATCATGCCACTATCAATCGTTGGGTTATCAAATTTGCACCATTATTAGAGCATAGAGCGAGGCGTAGAAAGAAGCCGGTGTCTGACTCGTGGCGTATGGATGAAACCTACATCAAAGTCAAAGGTAAGTGGGTATACTATTACCGAGCCGTCGATAAATTTGGAAATGTCATTGATTATTATCTTAGCCCGAAGCGTGATGAGGCTGCTGCTAAAGCCTTTCTGAATAAGGCTATTTCACAAAATGGCTTACCAAGTAAAGTCGTCATAAATGGAAGTAAGAGTAACTACGCGGCTATCGATTCTATGAATGTTCAGCTTTGGTTGACGGGTTGTTTCATGCTCTCGCTAGTAGAGATTTTGGACATTAAATACCTGAACAATATCGTTGAGCAAAGCCACCGTTGGGTGAAGCAGAAAACACGTCAAGCTCTAGGTTGGAAATCAACGGAAGGAGCCTTGGCTAGTTTGCATGGGCGTGAAATGTGGACGATGTTGAAACAAGACCAGATAGATGTAGAAGGCAAGACGGCCTTTGAGCGATTCTACGCGCTCGCAGTATAAATGTATCTGTAGGATGGGCCTGTCACACCTCTAGCTAGATTTGCGACAGAGCCGAGTTAACCCCAGACCACAACGGTATGCTAAGAACAAAAATGCCGTTCACTCTTAAGTGAACGGCATTAGTATTAGGCTCGTGGTTTTTCTTTTCTTTCTTTGGCTTATGTACGTCTGCATGTCTTGCGCTGCTAATGTATATCTCATGAAGATAAACAAAACAATGACCACGTATAACCAGCATGGAACCTTCAATTGGTTCGAGGTCGACGGAGAAACGTACATACTGTTCAAAGTGGGCAGCAACAGTGCTCTATTGAACCAACACTATGAGGATGTCACCGAACAACAGAGCGAAATATATGGGCTGTTAGGGGCGATTCCATAAGCTCATACTGCACGTATTCACTTATGGTCTATCTATTCACTTGTGGTCTATCTACGCACTAACTAGCGCAAACATCCGTTCTTTTGGCAACAAGACCGAGCTACAACAAACGGTTCTTATACTGCTCTGGCGTTTGGTTCGCGTAACGTTTGAACATGGTGATAAATGGGCTTGCTTGGTTATAACCCAATGTAAGAGCGACCTCTTTAACCGATTGGCCGTTTCTCAACAAGTCCATTGAGTATAGGTAGCGCACTCGCAGTCGCCACTCGGTAAAGCTCATTCCAAGCTCGGTCTGGCAGTGGCGAGAAAGGGTTCTTTCCGTGGTGTGGACACGTTCAGCCCAATCTTTCAGCGTCACTTCATCGGTTGGGTTCTCTTCAACAGAAGCCAATATAGGCGCTAGATACTTATTATCGGTTGAAGGCAAGAAGTGGTGTTCAACCTCACGCTGCGCAAGTTGGTCAAGCAGTACCTGAACGAGCCTTTGGTCTTGCTCGGTTTCCGCAACATTGATCCCACGATCGCGAAAATCATCGATAATAGAAGACACAATCGGCGTGATCTTTATAAGGCTGGTTTTATCTGGCAGGTGTTGCGTGAGTTCTGGGGCGATATTTAGTGAACAGTAGTCCAAAGGCTTACGGTTATAACTGCAATGCATCACCCCGGCCGGTACCCAAATCGCTAGATGTGGTGGCGCTAGAAATCGTGTGCTTTCCGCTTCCATCTCTAATATACCACCACTGATCAATTGAACCTGTCCCCATGAGTGGCTATGAACTCGGGTTTCAGTGTTCGAAAGAAACGCTTCAAAATTCATAAATACGTTGGATGGTGCCTTATCAATTAATAAGGATGGATGAAGGTTTCTGGAGTGTTTTTTCAAACTTGTCTTCCTATCGCGCTTAATGTCTTTCTAAAGATACTTGTAAGTATAACGACCTGTCAAACTAGCCGCACCAACTCATTCGCCACGGAATTCACATGCATTACCTATTACCATTTTTTACAGTCTGTATCTGGGGCGCCAATGCAATCGTCAACAAGCTTGCTGCAAGCACCATAGAACCTAGCGCAATGAGTTTTTACCGCTGGTTTTTTGCGATGTTAATTCTCACGCCTTTCTGTATTCGCCCAGTGATGAAGCAGTGGGCTGTCATTAAGCCAAACTTATCTAAATTAGCGTTCCTCGGCTTTTTGGGCATGGTGTTGAACCAATCTCTAGGTTACTACGCAGGCTTAACCACAACCGCCTCTAACATGGCATTAATCACTTCTTTGGTTCCATTGGTCAGTGTATTTTTAAGCGTCCCTTTGCTGCACAAGTCGATTTCTAGTTTGAGTATTGTTGGCGGTGTGTTGTCACTATCAGGCTTAGCCCTGATGTTAGGCAAAGGCGATCCGTTATTCTTCATGCATCAAGAATTGACTCAAGGCGATGGCTATATGCTAATTGCAGCCTTTGTTTATGCTTCTTACTGTGTACTACTGAAACGCTGGAAAATGCCAATCAGTAGCTGGGTGGTGATATACATTCAGGGTCTGTTTGCTGTCGCGATGCTTACGCCACTTTGGCTTACCAGCGAACAACTTTTACCACCGCAACAAGCGCTCCCATTGATAGCTTACGCAGCGGTTGCCGCTTCGATTTTAGCGCCTTGGATGTGGGTGAAAGCGATTGACACCATTGGTGCTGACTCAAGCGCGATGTTCATGAACTTGCTTCCGGTTGTAGCGATCGTATTAGCCGCGACATGGCTTGGCGAAGAGATTAACCAGTTCCACATCATTGGTGGTGTGATGGTGATTTCAGGTGTCATCCTTGCTCAAATCAGAAGAAAACCAAGGCTTGAGGCTCCTCTCCCTCAACAAAGCTAAACGCATTACCCAACGCTCACATTAGGGTGAAAATTCAAACTCACGTTTCACACAGCAAATGAGAGTAGCTACTGTAATCCATACTATGATGAGCTCTTACAGCAAGCGAGTAAAACGGAAGATTAGTCTAAATGCTTTACTTTATATCAGCACGATGAGTCGCTAATCAACTATTATTCAGCAGTTATACCTTTATATCATTACAATCACACACGATTAGTGCGAAATACACTAAAAGGCTTCCCAAACAATAATCCGAAAGGAAATATCTACGCGAAGGATCTATACTTTTTAAAACAGTAAAAGTGAGCTTATAAGAAAACAATAATCACTACCACTTTAGTGGTATCTGAGATACAGTCACTTTAACTAAACCAAATCAACAGCGGTTAGTTGGCTAACACAAAAAAGTACCGACATGAGTACCACACGGCTTAGAAACACCTAGCATTACGCTAGGTGTTTTTTTTTTTTGCAATCGACCTATCTAGTGACTTAATCAGTATTTCTATTCTCTTGCTTGATATCACTTCATCCATGTTTGCCATTCGCCTGATACGCCTTTAAGCACCAATATTCATCAACTGATCATCTGTTTGAAAAAAATAGTCTTAACCATGAGATTATCCGCTTTAACTTATGTCATCTTAAGTATATTGTTACTAGCAAGTAACAAGCATGTTACGCAGCAAAATAATAATGAAGGAAGATAGATGAGCAGTAGCAATAGCCGACAAAATGGTAAACGAGACGTTACTCTGCGTTTTTTAGCTGAACCCGGGGATGTGAACTTTGGTGGTAAAGTTCATGGTGGTGCAGCAATGAAGTGGATCGATTTAGCAGCCTACGCTTGTTCCGCAGGTTGGAGCGGTAAATACTGTATAACAGCCTATGCAGGCGGAATTCGATTCGTTGCCCCAATTCATGTAGGCAACCTTGTGGAAGTAAGTGCAAAGGTCATTTACACAGGTTCATCTTCAATGCATATCGCTATCGACGTGCAAGCAAGCGACCCTAAAGAGCTCAATAACCGCCTAACAACTCACTGTATCGTTATTATGGTCGCTGTCGATGAGAATGGTAATCCGACTAAAGTGCCAGAGTGGATACCAGAGACGCCAGAAGACATCGAATTACGAGATTCGGCTATTCGCCTAATGAACATGCGAAAACAGATTGGTGAAGAGATGGAAGCTCACGTGAAGTACCTTAAGTAAGGTCCACCAGCTGCCCTCCCCCTACAAAACCTTATTACAATGCCAAGCGCCTGCTTGGCATTGATCTATTTGATACCTTCGTGCTCTACACAGCCAAATCCGCTGCACACCCAATACAGACGATAAGAGCGTGATACCCAGCCAAAGGTTGAAATGAATCGGCACTTGTTCACTGATTTATTTTGACTGTAATAAAGTCGTCATTTTGCTCTGATTAAATACCGCCAATCATAATAGATGCATTTGAATTTCTTGGAGCCACTCTTGAGCGTCATACGCCCCACTCTTAGCGAGTCTACACTGAACAATTTAAAGGCTGTTGAGTACCAATGGGTTAGAACTTTGTACGTCGAAGGCTACGACAGCAATGAAATCAACCACTATATCCAAACGTGTTTCGGTGGAGATCCGACATTTGCCGATCTATTTCGTCGCGTGGCACTCGATCAAGAAAGTATCTATGTGTTGTTGCAACACTTAGGTTGTGCTCCTTCTAGTAAAGAGTTCTAACTTCTAAGTCCCACCAAAAACCAGAAGCATAAATAAACCCACCTCCATAACCCTCATGAATGTCACTTGAATATTCTGTAACTACCTCTCGCTTACCCATACATTTTCAGTGCAATTTCAGGTTTTGTTGCATACAAATCATTGAAGTATCACGCATTGGAATATTCACAACATATCAATAGTACAACAGCCACTTATACTGAGTGTCTGATTTGTGAGACTAGTTCATTTCTACAAGTAACCAAAATGAAGTGGTCGGTATTTAGGAGAGAAGTAACTCGAAACTTTGGGTTTTAAAGTAGATATGAGCGCGATAGTTAACGAGTAACGCTGACACAAAAAACAAAAAGTAGCAGGCATAAAAAAACCCAAGTAAATACCTGGGTTAGAGTTACAAAAACCACTAATCATTAATAGCGTAAGGAACCTGATTAGTAGCCAGCTATGCGTAACCTGAGGGTTATTTTTATTACTGATCGGCGGCCAAACCAAATGATGTAATAAAAATGCCAATATAGAGCGACCTAACGGTCGCTCTTTTTCTTTCTTATAGAGTACAGCTTATCCTTTTACACCACCTGCCGTCAAACCACCAACTAACCAACGTTGAGCAAGTAAGAACACGATAGTAATCGGAAGTGCTGATAGTACAGCCGCTGCCGCAAAGTCACCCCATAGGTAGTTCTGAGGGTATAGGTACTGCTGCATACCTACTGCTAGCGTATAAGAGTTCACATCTGTAAGTAGGATAGACGCTACTGGCACCTCACCCACTGTCGCGATGAAAGATAGGATAAACACAACCGCTAGGATTGGCACAGACAGCGGTAGTAGAACCAGTCTGAATGCTTGCCAAGGCGTTGCACCATCAAGGGCTGCTGCCTCTTCCAGAGAGTTATCAATCGTCTCAAAGTAACCCTTAATCGTCCATACGTGCAGTGCAATACCACCTAGGTAAGAGAAGATTAGACCACCGTGTGTGTTCAAGCCTAAGAACGGAATGTATTGACCAAGTTTGTCAAACAGCGCGTAGATTGCTACTAGAGCCAATACTGCTGGGAACATTTGGAAAATCATCATCGCTTTCAGGATTGTGTTCTTACCTTTAAAGCGCATACGAGCAAACGCGTAAGCCGATGTCGTAGACAGTGTCACAATCAGAATCGATGTGATACCTGCAACCTTCACTGAGTTCCATAACCAAGTTAGCACAGGGAACGGAGGTGACGTTACCGAGCCATCTGCGTTCGTTACTGACATACCCAATGCTAACTTCCAGTGTTCCAATGATGGGTTATCTGGAATCAAACTACCGGTTGCGAAGTTACCTTCACGGAACGAGATCGCGATGATCATCAGTAGTGGGAAGATAATCATTGCCAAGAAGCACCACAACACTGCATGCGTTGCCCACACTCGGTATTTAAGGCCTTTACCTTGTACCATAGCCATTGTCGTGCTCCTTAATCTTGAGACAGTTTAGTGAAACGAAGGTTTAGTAACGCTAGTGCACCAACCAATAGGAAGATAAGCGTTGCGATAGCACTTGCTAGACCGAAGTCTTGACCGCCGCCGCCTTCGAATGCAATTCGGTACGTGTAGCTTACAAGCAAGTCTGTGTAACCCGCTGGCTCAGAAGTACCAATCATGTTCGGGCCACCGTTCGTCAATAGTTGAATCATTACGAAGTTGTTGAAGTTAAAGGCAAACGCTGCAATCAATAGCGGTGTAAGCGGTTTAATCATCAATGGGAACGTAATGCGCTTGAAGTTATCAAGGAAGTTCGCACCATCGATTGCTGACGCTTCGTATAAATCATCAGGAATCGCTTTAAGCAGACCCATACATAGAATCATCATGTAAGGGAAACCTAGCCATGTGTTAACCATCAACACCATGGTTTTCGCTAAGATAGGGTCTGAGAACCAGTTCGGGCTTAAGCCGAAGATATTCTCGAGCACCATGTTGATCTCACCAAAGCTTTGGTTGAATAGACCCTTAAAGATAAGAATCGAGATAAACGCGGGTACGGCGTAAGGCAGAATCAGTAGAACACGATAAATAGAACGACCTTTCAACTCTTCCCATTGCACGATGTTAGCCAATACAAGGCCGATAACTAGCGTGAACGCTACGGTACATACCGAGAAGATAACCGTCCAAATAAAGATGCTGATAAACGGTTCTTTAATGCCGTCATCTTTCCATACACGCTCAAAGTTATGCGTACCAATGCTAACCACGAAACCTGGAGAGATGGTATTACCCGTAAACTCACCATTTGCATCAACAGGCTGGTAGAAACCCACATCCATATTTGGCTTGAGAACTTCACCCGTTTCATTGTTGATTAACGTTTCTTCATCGTCTTGTAGCGTGTAAAGCGGAGCAACAGAAGCAAACTTACGTAAGCCACTCATGCGGATGTCACCACCGTCAGGTAGATTGAAATCAACACCACTGATTGCTGCTCGGTTTTGAATGATCGCTTTGATCTTCTCTTTTTCACCTTGCGCAGACTCAATAACAGATAGGTCCATCTCTGTTTCTGTCATATTGTCTAGAGAAAATACGTCAGTCGCTAACAGTTGATCGCCATCTTTTACAACGATCTGGTGACCGTCATCTGTCTTGTACAAAGTAAATGGGTAGCTCTCACCGCTTTGGAAAGAACGGTCTAAAAGAACGGTTTGAGTGCGCTCTAGAGAAAGTTGGTTTTTCGCGCTGTAGTTAGTAAACGCAAGCCCTACGGTGTATGCCAATGGGAAAAGAATGAACAAGATCATTCCGGCAATACCTGGGTAAATATAACGGTGGGCGTAAGTTTTTTTACTACCAAAAATGTAAAGTGCCAAAGCCGTTAAGATCACTGTAAGCAGCGCAAAAGCGAGCTCACCGCGAGAATACATTAGAATTGTAGCGTAGCCGTTTATTAAGCCAACGCTACCAAGCAACCCCCATTTAATGAAGACGCTTTTACTGCCTGGAAGGCTTGATGGTGCTGGGATAGCATCTGTACCTTGAACTGACTGCATAGAGGAACCTGCTAGCGATATAGATAAAAAATAGAAAAGTAAGGAGAGGTTACCCTCTCCTTAAAAGGTAGTGCCTGGGTGTTACTTAACCATACGACCTTCAGCAGCTTTTAGTGCTTGGTCTACTGATTGACGGCCGTCAACTACGTTGCCGATCGCTTCTTCCATGCTGTACCAGAATGTTGTGAACTGAGGGATGTTAGGCATGATTTCACCGTTCATCGCGTTGTCCATTGTTGCTGCAATACGAGTATCGCTGTCTAGTTGACGTTGGAAAGAGTTAAGAGCAACAGCGCCTAGTGGCTTGTCGTCGTTCAGGCTCTTCATACCTTCATCTGTTAGTAGGTAGTTTTCCATGAACTCAACAGCTAGATCGCGGTTTGGAGACGCAGTGCTGATACCACCCGCCCATACACCAACGAAAGGTTTAGACGCTTTACCGTTGAACTTAGGTAAAGTTGTTACGCCGTAATCTACGCCAGCTTTCTTGATGTTTTCCCAACCCCAAGGGCCGTTGATTGTCATTGCAACGTTACCTGCAACGAATTCAGACTCAGCTACTGAGTAATCCATGTCTGCAGAGATAACTTTGTCTTGTACCATCTTCTCGATGAAACCTAGAGACTTCTGAACACCGTCAGTCGCTACGCCCGCATCTTTAATGTCGTAACCTTCTGCAGTCTGTTTGAATGCGTAACCGCCGTCAGCTGCAAGTAAAGGCCATGTGAAGTAAGCGCCGCCACGTAAAGGCCACATGATCGCTTTCTTGCCGTCTTTCTGAAGTTCAGCGTTAAGTGCTGGGATTTCTTCCCAAGACTTAGGTGGGTTAGGAACAAGTGCTTTGTTGTAAATTAGGGAAACTGACTCAACAGCAACAGGGTATGCGATTGTTTTACCCTCGTATGAAACAGCGTCCCATGCGAAGTCTACGATACCTTCTTTAGTCTCTTTAGAAGGTTTGATATCAACAAGAAGTCCCGCTTCTGCATAGCCGCCAAAACGGTCATGTGCGTAGAAGATCATGTCTGGGCCATCGCCAGCTGCTGCTACTTG
Source organism: Vibrio sp. 10N.261.51.A3 (assembly GCF_041471965.1). Classification (NCBI taxonomy): domain Bacteria; kingdom Pseudomonadati; phylum Pseudomonadota; class Gammaproteobacteria; order Vibrionales; family Vibrionaceae; genus Vibrio; species Vibrio sp. 10N.261.51.A3. The sequence goes on along the minus strand of NZ_JBFRPK010000008.1, from coordinate 57,882 downwards.
AGGGAATTTTTCTTCTAGCTTGTCAGGGAAAGCGACGGTTACTTTAACACCAGTATCTTCTTCGAAGCGTTTACCTACTTCAGCCATGCCTTCATAAGCTTTGTCACCACCTACCCAGATTGTTAGTTGTCCTTCTTCGATAGCAGCATTTGCACCAAAAGAACCCAGAGCAACTATTGTACCTAGAGCTACAGCGCTTAGAGCGTTTTTCATGTGAATATCCTTTTTATATTTATACGTAGGGCACATCTACCAAGATGAGCCAGTTTTCGGAGGTTATGATCTGAGAAAACAGACCCTAGCTCATCATCCTAGCCACTACGCCCTAGCTATTATGGCTTAAATTCGTGATCGCCATCCGGTCAGATTAGAGACTGCAATCACAAAACGTATACTCATCGTGATCAACATCACCGTTACGTGGTGGATTTATTTGAACTGGATCGCCAATTATTAATAACCCCGTATATCTACTCCTCCCCTCCTACTCCCCCTAGTTAATTTCCCATTGGGAGGATGTACCCTTACGCCATTTCACCGAAACTGCATTCATCCAAGAGTGGATAGTAAGAACCCTTTACCGGCAAGTGTTATGCGTTGACGCATTATTCATTTAGTTGGCTTCACTGCCCGCTGGTGTCTTATATTAGCATCGAGCTAAATCTGTGATTGAATCACGGGGGAGGTTTAGCTGGATGTGGGGGAAATGGGCATCAGTTTGGCTATGACGGGTGGGCTTGGTTAAAGAAGCCAAGTCTCACCCACTTTTTTCTTACTCATTCAATACTTACCAATTCCTACAGTTACTGCTGACCCAAAAATTTCTTATAATGATAAGCAGTAAAACTTAAAATTTGATCGATCGAGGACAAGCTAGATGGCGAGTGTCACGTTAAAAAACGTTTATAAATCATATGGTGATGTACAGATTTCTAAGGACGTAACCTTAGACATCAACGAAGGTGAATTCGTAGTATTCGTTGGACCATCAGGTTGTGGTAAATCGACGCTATTACGTTGTATCGCAGGTCTAGAAGACATTACGTCTGGTGATTTGTACATTGGCGACCAACGCATGAATGACGTTGAACCGTCAAAGCGTGGCGTAGGTATGGTATTCCAGTCTTACGCGCTTTACCCTCACCTTAACCTATACGACAACATGTCTTTCGGTCTTAAGCTAGCAAACGCAAATAAAGCTGAGATCGACAAGCGTGTTGAACATGCTGCAGAAATTCTTCAGCTTGGTCACCTTCTTGAGCGTCAACCTAAAGCGCTTTCTGGTGGTCAACGTCAACGTGTTGCTATTGGTCGTACTCTGGTTTCTCAACCAAACGTATTCCTACTGGATGAGCCTCTATCAAACCTAGATGCAGCACTACGTGTTCAAATGCGTTCACAAATCACCAAGCTACAGCGTCAACTGGGTTGTACCATGATCTACGTTACCCACGACCAAGTGGAAGCGATGACAATGGCGGATAAGATCGTTGTTCTTGATGGTGGTTATGTATCTCAAGTCGGTAAGCCGCTTGACCTTTACCACTACCCTCAAAACCGTTTCGTTGCTGGCTTTATTGGTTCACCGAAGATGAACTTCATGTCGGTACACATTGAACAAGCTGAAGCAGAACGCGTATTGGTACAACTTTCTAACGGTATGACTTTCTGGATCCCAGTTGATGGTACGACTGTCAATGCTGGTGACCGTATGTCTCTGGGTATTCGTCCTGAACACTTGATGTCTGCTGAATCAGGTGACGCGACGATTGAAGCTGACGTGATGATGGTAGAGAAACTAGGTAACGAAACTCAGGTTTACCTAAACCTTGAAAGTGCCGACGCTGATGTTATCTATCGCCAGCCAGACACGTTGAAAATCGAATCAGGTGACAAGTTGGCGATTGGTATTCCAGCGCACCGTTGTCACCTGTTCCACAGCGATGGCCGCGCATGTCGTCGTTTGTACAAAGAATACGGCACAGACTAATCGCTTAGCCTTTTAGGATATAACTTGCCCATATCGAATCCCTCTTACTCAGTAAGGGGGATTTTTTTATGTGCTGGATATTTTTATGTGTTGGATACGAGTTTCACTTACATTGAATAGTTCATGAGTCAGCTACTCGGTCTTTCGCTAGCGGCAATAAAAAAGGTCTAGCAAGCGCTAGACCTTTATCTGTTAGTTAGGCTATGAACCCAACCGCTAATATCACTTCTTTCAGACATGAAACCTGTCTAAATCAACTTAGTGAATTGGCGTATCATTCTGTTTGTTGAACTGGCCAAAATGCTTCTCTAACACTTCAGGAGTCAGTTTGCCTTCCGCCTCTAGTCGCTTGAACTCAGCAACAATTGCTTTTTGCTCTTCAAGTGATGGCAGTTTCACCTCAGGCTCATCGCCCATCTCTTGAGTCATCTGCTCTAGTTCTTTTTCAAAATCGCTCATGATACTTACCTAAATATTAAACCTAACGAGATTTTACTCATTTACGCCCTATGATGCTAGGGTGATTAAAAGCAAAGCCCGAAACCAGATCAAGCTAAAGGCAGTTAGAGGCAAATTAGCGCACTAATAAAAAGAGCCGGATTCACGATGAAATGACCCCAGCTCTTCGTCTATATCCCTTTCTAAGTCATGTTACAGCTTGAAAGAATTAAAGCTTAAATGAACCAACCATCTTATCTAGACGAGACGATAGATCACGAAGCTCTTGGCTCGCTTCAGCAAGTTGCTCAGCCGTGCTCGTTGTCACTTCGTTGATTGCGTTAATCTCTTCAATGTTCTGGTTGATGGTGTGAACTACGGTTGATTGCTCTTCCGTTGCCGTTGCCACTTGAGTGTTACGGTCTGTGATATCAACGATACGGTCTGAAATGCCACTCAGCACGTCTACCGCTTCATCCGAAGCCGATACACCTTCAAGGGTAATCACCTTACCCGTACTCATTGCCGTTACCGCATCTTTAGCATCGCTTTGCAGTTGGTTGATCATCTTTTGAATCTCTTCCGTTGAATCTGCGGTACGGCTTGCTAGGTTACGTACTTCATCCGCTACAACCGCAAAACCACGACCTTGCTCACCAGCACGGGCGGCTTCAATTGCAGCGTTCAATGCGAGTAAGTTAGTTTGCTCTGAAATATCACGAATAACACCCAGAATAGAACCGATGTCTTGAGTTGTAGAAGCCAGTTGCTCTACTACCTGACCTGTGCTTTCAATATCTTGCGCCAAACGGCTGATCGCGTCTTTTGCTTTGTTCACCACAGAGCGACCTACTTCCGTATTGCCTGAAGCTTGAGTTGCCGTTTCTGCTGCGGTTGCCGCGTTCGATGCAATCTCACTGATGGTCATACCCATTTGGTTAATGGCAGCTACGACTTGAAGGGTTTGGTCGCGCTGTTCTTGGCTGTTGTCGTGGGTGATGTGAGCTTTATTCGAAACACTCTCTGCAGCCACTTGAAGCGCTTGGCTTGTCGAACACACCTCTTTCATCGACTCGTGAATCTTTTCAATGAATCCGTTGAAGCCTTTTGAAAGCTGTGCAATTTCATCGTTGCCTTTCACTTCGATACGCTGTGCCAGGTCACCGTCGCCTTCACCTAAGTCGCCGAAACGCTTAGCCAAAAGCTTGATCGGTTGAGTAATGCTGTTCGCCAGAACTACGCCCATTAGGATAAACACTAATGCCACAACCGCAGTCATGATCAGCATCTTCTGCGCTGTCGCATCTAACTCTGCAAACACTTCACCAGTCGGAACGACACCAATAACAAACCAGTCCATTGAAGACACATACAAGCTCGCCACGAACAGCTCTTGGCCTTGGCTTTCAGTGGTAATCAGGTTAAAACCCGACTTGTTCAGTAGTTGGCTTGCTTGAGGACCGTAAAGTTGTTGAAGTGAAGAGTCACTGCGAGAACGCTCGCGATGAATTTGAACATCACCTTGGCTATCGGTTAAGAAGACAAAACCGGTATTTTCAATCTTGAATCCGTTCAGCAGGTTAACCATGTCATCCATCGACTTTGATAGACCAGACATAGCCAAACCAGAAGGCTGTTGGTAGTTAGCAAACATCTTCACTTCGCCATTGGCTTCTTGGAACATGCTCACCATGGTCGGCTGTCCAGATTGCGTAAAGCCAAAGAACCAACCATCTTGCTGTTGGTTTAACTGACGTAGGAAGCCATTTTGGTTCCAGTAGTAAGCAGTTTGACGGTTCGCCACTGAGGCATCGTTCAACTGATACTGGTTACGAACATTGTTCAGCTGTTTCACCAGTTTATTTTCTAGTGCGGGATCGCGATCGGTCGATTCGATAGCATCAGAAATAAATTCATTTGAAGCAATTTGCTCCGCCGCTAGTAATAGCTGAGAGACTTCTCGGTCAATTTCACCATTGATTCGCTCTAGCATTCCTGGAAGTTCAATATCGATCAATCGATGACTTAATACATCTCTTGCTTGTTGTTGTGCCATTGCGCCGACAATCACTGTCGATGCAAGAACCGCAAAGGTAATTCCAAGTACAACTTTTTGCTTGATACTCAGAGAGTTAGTTTTAAACATATTTGGACCTTTAAAAAGAATCGCTCGTTATTAGTATACCCTGAACAGGACTTTTTTAGTGCACTCCAACAAGCAATGCACAATCTGAGTGATGTATCGGCCACAACCAATAAAACTAGAGACTTTCTTCTCAAAAAACTGCAAATATGATGTAACAATTAGAAATATTCACCTTGAGCATGAATTAACTAAGCAAATACCGCATTGTCGAGAGTCAATTTTAGTTCTCACCCCCTGAGACCCAACCGAACTCAAACCACTCCCCACCGCCGAGCTTTTGTATATAAAAACCAATTGATATAGTAATAATCACAACCTAACGATTTTTTTAGCTAACCACTTGTAAATATTTCCAATTTTGAAAAAATAAATTACGCAAATGTACTGGAACTTTTTCCTCGAAATCAGTGACCAATACTCAAAATAAAAATCAAATGGATACCCAGAGAGTCCAAAATGCACAAAACAAATTTCGAAGTCCTTCAAAACTATCTAGAGTCTCAAATCATTGGTCAAAAAGAGCTCGTTAAGCAACTGATGATCGCCCTTTTAGCGGATGGTCATATCCTCGTTGAAGGACCTCCCGGCTTAGCAAAAACTCGCGCAGTAAAATCATTGGCTGATTGTGTTGAGGGTCACTTCCACCGCATTCAATTCACTCCCGATCTGTTACCTGCTGATTTGACGGGTACCGACATCTTCCGTCCTGAGACTGGGGAGTTCACTTTCCAATCAGGCCCGATTTTCAACTCGCTGATTCTAGCGGATGAGATCAACCGAGCTCCGGCGAAAGTTCAAGCGGCAATGCTGGAAGCAATGGCAGAGAAACAAGTAACTGCCGGTCGAAAAACCTATGCGCTGCCTGAGTTGTTCTTGGTAATGGCAACACAGAACCCAATTGAACAAGAAGGGACTTACCCGCTACCGGAAGCTCAGTTAGACCGATTCTTGCTTCACCTAGAGGTTGAATACCCAGATATGGAAAGCGAGCTTGAGATCTTACGACTCAACCGTGGTGAGGCTCAAGGTAACGAATCAGCTCAGCCACAACAGATATCTCAGCAAACGATCTTTGAAGCGCGCCAAGAAGTGCTCAACACTCACATGGCAGACACCATTGAGCAGTACATCATCAGACTGGTTATGGCGACTCGCCAACCTAAGCAATACAGTGACCAACTTGATCAATGGTTAGACATGGGTGTCAGCCCGCGTGCAACCATTGCGTTAGACCGTTGTGCCCGCGCTCACGCTTGGCTTGCAGGACGAGATTACGTCACGCCACAAGACGTTCAAGCGATGGCATTCCCTGTGTTACGCCACCGTCTACTGCGCAGTTACCACGCACAAGCTGAAGGTGTCACCGCAAACCAAGTGATCGCACACCTTATTTCATTGGTTGGCAGCGCATAGGGATACGCGCATGAATAATCAACTACCCAACCATAGTGACGGCGTCACGTTAAATCTGGATGAACTGCTGCAATACAAAGCGCAGTCTGTTCGCTGGTTGCCTCCCGCCAAGAGCCTTTGGTCACAGCTTAACGGCCAACACGAGAGCAACCGTAAAGGTCGCGGGATGAATTTCTCTGAAGTTCGTCAATATCAAGCGGGAGATGACATTCGCAGCATTGATTGGCGTGTAACAGCCAGAACGGGCAAAGCGCATACCAAACTTTTCTCTGAAGAACGAGAACAGCCTGTCATTTTATTCTTGGATCTATCAAGCAGTATGATTTTCGGCTCAACCTTGTTGCTGAAATCGGTTCAACTTGCACACTTTGCTAGCCAACTGTGCTGGCTTACTGTGGCTCAAAAAGATCGAATTGGCGCGGTGATCGATACTGGCAAAGAGGTCATTGAGATTAAGCCAAGTGCAAGCAACCATGCTCCACTGCGTATTTTGCAAAAAGTCATAGAAATCAATAATGCAGCGCTGACTCATCACCACAATCATAATGACACAACCTTAGAGCATGGGCTGAAATCTCTGCACCAGCTTTGCCCTAAAGGAAGCGATATTATTATGCTCAGTGATTTTGTGCGCTACCAAGAAAGTGACTACTCACTTATCAGTCAAATTCGCCGACACAACAGAGTACGTCTTGTGCATTTCTACGACCCGCTAGAGCAAGGTGAAACCACCTATAAAGGCTCTAAACAGGTCACCGATGGCAGCAAAACTCAATGGTTTAATTTCTCTTCTAATAAAGAAAAGCAAAAGCTTAACCATGCTTTTTCGCTTAAGAAACAGCAGCTGCAACAGATGGGGTTATCTCTCGCGATACCTTATAGCTCGCTGTCGAGTGCGCAGTCACTCATGAGCCAGATATCAGGAGCTCAGTCATGAAACAGCCCTTAGATTTAAGTCCGGTGATTGCGCCAGACGCCCCGACTTGGTGGCCTTTGGCGTGGGGTTGGTGGGCAGTCATTATCACAGCCATTTTCCTGATTGCCTTGGTGTTTTTCATTCTAAAACGTAGAAAAAACAATCAACAGGCGAAACAAGAAGCGCTGTCTTACTTTAGTAATAGTCAGTCCCAAGATGGCTTGTCTCCGAGCAAAGCTCAAGACATCGTTCGTCAAGCAGCACTGAGCTATTTCCCTCGTGAAAAAATTGCAGGTTTGTCTGGTGATGATTGGTTGAAGTTCTTAGATGCGCAATTGGCGAAGCCGTTATTTGTAGCAAAACAATCCCAGTGGCAACAAGCGCTCTATCAAGATGTAGCCCTTATGAACGACGAACAGAAAAAGGCTCAACAACAATTAGTTAATGATTGCGAAACTTGGCTTCGTAAAGCACTTCCTCCAAAGCGAGGTCGTTATGAGTGATTTTCTAAGCCCTATGTTTCTAAGCGGGGACTTGCTAAACATCGAGTTCGTTTGGTGGTGGATGTTCTTCATCGCGCCACTACCGTTGCTCGTTTACTTGTTCTCACCAAAGTCAGAATCGAGCAATGCCCTAAGGCTTCCATTTCTGCCAGAAGACAGCAATACCAAAACACCGAGCAGTCGCTTACCAAAGGCGTTGTCCGTGATTATCTGGCTTCTGCTGGTTACGGCGAGCGCACGCCCTGTATGGTATGGCGAACCGGTGGAGTTTCAGCCGAAGCATCGTGATTTAATGTTGGTTGTCGACCTCTCCTACTCGATGAGCCAAGAAGACATGCAGTTCAATGGCGAATACATCGACCGCTTGTCGGCGGTGAAACGCGTGTTGAGTGACTTTATTGAGCGTCGTAAAGGTGACCGAGTCGGATTGGTACTATTTGCTGATCACGCCTACTTGCAGACCCCGCTTACGCTAGATAGAGATACGCTTTCACAACAGCTCAATCAAGCGGTGTTAAAACTGATTGGTACTCAAACCGCGATTGGTGATGGTATTGGTCTTGCCACCAAAACCTTTGTCGATAGCGATGCGCCCCAACGTGTAATGATTCTACTCAGCGACGGCAGTAATACCGCCGGGGTATTAGACCCATTAGAAGCGGCGGATATTGCAAAGAAATACGACGCGACGATTTACACCGTGGGTGTCGGTGCAGGCGAGATGATGGTCAAAGAGTTCTTCATGACGCGCAAAGTCAATACTGCTCAAGACTTGGATGAACGTACACTAATAGAAATTGCCAAACGCACCGGCGGTCAGTACTTCCGATCGCGTGACAGCAAAGAGTTAGCGACGATTTACGACACCATTAACCAGTTAGAGCCCGTGACGAACGCCACTAAGATCTGGCGACCGCAACAAGAGTGGTTTGTATGGCCACTGTCGGCGGCAATGTTCTTCGCATTTATGCTGTTAGCCATTAGGAGAAACAATGTCTAACTTTACTTTTATCTACCCATATTGGTTCTTGGCGCTTGTCGTGCTGCCCGCTATTTGGTGGCTGAGCAAGACACAATCTAAGCAAGGATTACTCGCGTCACACATCGCGCGATACTTGGCACCAGAATCGAGTAAGCCATCGAAAAATCGCAGTACTTACTTCGGAATTTGGTGGCTGGTCGGCGTTATTGCATTAGCTGGACCAAGCTTCGAGAAAAACGAACAGCCGAGCTTTGAAAAAACGCAGGCACGAGTTGTGATCATGGATATGTCGATGTCTATGTATGCCACCGACATTAAGCCGAATCGCTTAACTCAAGCGCGATACAAGGCTCTGGATCTGCTTTCATTGTGGAAAGAAGGGCTAACAGGCATGGTGGCGTATGCTGGGGATGCTTACACCATTAGCCCGCTAACGTCAGACATCAACACCATCAAAAACCTAGTGCCTAACCTATCGCCAGATATCATGCCTTATCAAGGTGGTGATGCCGCATCAGCCGTTAAGCTTGCGATTGATATGATGACTCGCGCGAAGATCTACCAAGGTGATTTGGTATTGATTGCTGATGACATCGATGACCAAGAGAAGAAGCAGATCGACTCCCTACTCTCTGGCAACGATTGGACATTGTCGATTCTAGCTGTAGGGAGTGAAAACGGTGCGCCAATCTCGTTACCTACGGGGTCGATGCTGCAAAGCGACTCAGGACAAACCGTGGTGGCAAGAACCAACTTGAAGAACATGCGCGAGCTTACACGCAGCTATGGTGGCACGTTCACTGAAGTTCAATTTGATAACTCAGATGTTGAACACATCGCGAGCTACCTCGACCGCGTTGCAACAACATCGGAAGTAACCAAGACCAAGAACTCACTCAACACCAGAGTGAACAACGGTTTCTGGTTACTGCCTTTGCTATTACTTCCGGCACTTGGATTATTCAGGAAAGGGGTTATTTGGTGTGCCTTAGCTGGAGTTATCTCTTTTAGCCAACCAAATACTGCGTTTGCGAACCCGTGGAAAACCAATGATCAAGTAGGCTATCAGCTGTATCAGGACGAGGACTTCCAACAAGCTGCTGAACAGTTCACCCAACAAGAGTGGAAAGGCATTGCTCAATACAAAGCCGGTGATTTCGAAGCCGCAGAGCAGACGCTGCAAGAGCTTTCTAGTGAAGATGCTCGCTACAACCTTGCTAACGCTCAAGCCCAACAAGGTAAGTACGACCAAGCGATCCAAGAGTATCAACGTATTCTTGAAAGCAACCCTGAACATGCTTATGCGAAGAAGAACCTAGAGATTGTCGAACAGGCTCAGAAGCAACAGCAACAGCAACAGCAACAGCAACAGCAACAGCAACAGCAACAGCAAGGCGATTCTGACTCCAAAGACCAGAATGACCAAAATCAGCAAGGTCAGCAAGGTCAGCAAGGTCAGCAAGGTCAGCAAGGTCAGCAAAATGATTCTTCGCAAAGCTCTCAGGATCAACAACAAAGCTCCAGTGGCAAGTCGCAAGATCAAAGCAGTAACCAAGATCAACGCGGTAGCCAAGACCAAAACTCATCTCAAGGCCAACCTGAAAATCACTCTGACTCTGAAAAGTCTAAACAAGACGACAAGCAAGCCACGCAACAAAGTAACAGTGATCAGCCGAAACAGAGTGACCAAGAAGGCGCTACACCTCAAAGTGCTAGCGCACAACAAGCTTCAAAAGAAGATGGTGAGCAAAGTAGTCAGCAAGCTGTAGCACAAACCTCAGATCAACCTCTGTCGAGCGACCCTGACATGCGAAAACTTGAGCAAGTAGAAAGCGCCCGTGACCCGAGCCAACTGCTTAAAGCGCAAATGATTTTACAAGCACGACAAAAAAGTGCTCCTAACAACCAGAACAAAAAGTGGTAACCATGCGATTTTTAAACAAGCCATTTTTATCCGTACTCCTAACATTGTTGTTGGGAGCTTTCTCGTCCTTCTCAGTATTGGCTGCAAACGCCGTGGCGAGCGTTTCACATAACAGTGTCACCAAAGATGAAGTGTTCCTTCTTAGAGTTGCAACCGATGAAAAGGTCTCCTCTGATGCTCTAGATCTAACAGCGCTCCAGCAGGATTTCTATGTTGGCACACCAAACTTTGGGTCGTCGATGCGAATCGTCAATGGCAGCCGTTCGGTATCAAGTGAATGGAACATTAGCCTTGCTCCACTGCGTTTGGGTAAGTTGCAAATCCCGAGTTTTGATATTGAAGGGGCAAAAACCAAGCCTATCACCATCAATGTTGCAATTAACAAAGCCGCTCCAACTCAACATGATATGGCAGAGTTCCAGCTTAATCTCAGCAAGAACTCGCTGTACCCAGAAGAAGTGGCTGAGCTTGATGTAAAACTCATCATCAAAGCTGACCCAAGAAGGCTGCAAGATCCTAAAATAGCGCCACCGAGCTCGCCGGGCTTAGATGTGGAACCTATTGGTGAATCGAAGCAATTTCAAGATGTTCTCAATGGACAAGAGGTGACGGTAGTTCAACAGTCTTTCCGTATCTCTTCACAAAAGGCCGGACAGTTTAAGCTGAATGGACCGAAGCTGAATGGAGCCGTTGTTTACTCAACCAACAACTCCAGTACAACGCGTCTGTTCCAGCTCGACACGCCCGTTGAAATCTTAGATGTAACTGTGAAGGACGTACCAAAAGGCTACCAAGGTGAGTGGTTACCAACATCAAACTTCAAACTGATTCAACAATGGTCAGATAGCCAAGGCAATCAACTGGGAAATAGTAATGGTTTAGAAGGCGACAACCAAACCATTGAAATGGAAGCGGGTGATTCGTTAACTCGTACCATCACGATGACGGCTAGCAACTTAACGCAACACCAGCTGCCAAAACTGAATATCACCTACCCTAATTCGGTACGTGTTTATGAAGAGAAGCCGCAATTTGGCACAACTCAGTCAGGTGATTCTGTCGTTGTTTACAAGCAAGTCTTGATTCCGAAAGAGGCAGGAAACATCTCGCTTCCTGATGTGTCTCAAGCTTGGTTTAACACCGATTTGCAATCAGAACAAACAAGCAAAGCGCAGGGGCTAGAGTTAGCGGTAAAAGCAAGTGATCGCGCAACGTCAAGCACTCCACCAGTAACTGCTACGCCCGCCCAACAAGTAAGCCCGACGGTTGTTACTGTGGATAGCCCTGGGATCTGGCCTTATCTCACCGCCCTATTTGCAGCTTTGTGGCTAATCAGCTCAGCATTGGCATTCTACTTCTGGTCACGCCGCGGTGTAACGACAAAACCAACACACACTGTTGAACGTCAATCAGATACCGCAGAAGCGCTTATTGAAGCTCTAAGAACGAAAGATGGCGTGATGACCAGAACCTTATTTGAGCAATGGAAATATGAAAATACAGATCTAAGTGATGAGACGTTACAAACCGTTGAAGCCGAACTCACCAAGCTAAACCAAAGCCTTTATGGTGAAGCCGGTTCACCAGCCCAAACATGGAGCCCTGAGCTGGCAATCAAAACGGTGAAGAAGCCCAAGAGAGTTGCGAGTAAAAAGCATAATAGTTCGCTAGAAAATCTTTAGTCGACGCTGTTCATCAAGAACAGTAAAACACAAAGGCCGTTGATCATCTTGAGATCAACGGCCTTTATTTTAAGAAAGAGAGGCTGTGACTTTTTTACGTTTTAAGGCAGAAACAATTCGATTTCGCCCCGAGTCTTTGGCTTGATACAAGGCTTTATCTGCCTTGCCATACAACAAATCAAAATCGAACTGATGCTGGTCAGACGTTATCGAGGCATAGCCAACGGATGCCGTTAAATATGGGCTGGTACTACTTTCACAATGCAGGATTTTTGCCTCTTCAATGCATTTTCTAATCGACTCTGCACGTTGCTTTGTCTCTGAGTGATTCGTGCCAATCATCAACAACATAAACTCCTCTCCGCCAATCCGGCAGAAGGTTTCTTTATCATTGTGAACATGGGCATTCAGTATCTCACCTACCGTCCTCAGAGCCGCATCCCCTTCAGTATGACCATAGACACTGTTGTACAAACCAAAGTGGTCGAGGTCGACAAGAATCAAGCCAAATGTAATTTCGTTCTGTAAGGCAAAGGCACCTTGATCGTCACCGTTCAAGTCTTCTAGAACCTGCGACAACATACGGCGGTTTCCAAGGCGCGTAAGAGGATCTAGCTTAGAAATGATATCCAATTGCTCATTCGCCAACTCTAGCTCTTGGGTACGCTTACTGACTTCTTGCTCCAATGTTTCATTGAGCTTTTTCAGTTCTTCTTGAGCCATGGTTCTTTGCAGCACCTCAGCAAGGCTCGAAGCAAAGATACGTATTACCTCACGAAGCTGTGAGGTTAAAGGACTGCGAGTTAATAGGTTATCAGCAGCGATAAACGCAATCGGCTCACCCGTATTGGTGGTGAGCATGGTCATTGCCGTCCAACCGACTCCCACAATATTGAAATCGTGATAGATAGGAACTGATTCTTCAAAGGCAACTTGATTAGGGCAAGCACGAGCTGCGGCTACAATGTCACGTTCCACCAGCTCAGAGCGATAATAGGACTCATCGACAATATCGCCTTTGATGTCAGTGCCCCAAGTACCTTGCATGTAACTGCACTTTTTGTCTGTTAGGAAAACAGCCAGTCGATCGATACCTAGATGTTGAATCGCAAAACTAACCGCGGACTTACAGACTTCACTGACGCTATCGCATCGAGACAGCTCAACCATACTCGAGTGCAACATACGTATGTTCTGCTCTTGGCGCTTGCGAATATAGATTTGAGAAAGCAAAGAGCCAAAAGACTCAAGCATCTGCTTTTGATAGTTAGTAATCGGTGAGCGATGAATGTAGTTATCCATGGCGATCCAGCCGACAGGTTTGTCGCCTTCACGCAAGATAAGCATGCCATTCCACCCCTGCCCGACCACCTTACCTTCTGTATACAGGGGCGCATTATCGATGATGACTAGATTAGTATGGTTATCAGACAGCGCTTCAATGTATTCCGCTTCAAGTTGGTGCAAATCGTATTGAGTGTGGTGTTCACTGTTGGTTTTACCCGCTTCGTCAGTGCCATAAGTGCCGCTGAAACAACGCTTTTTCATATCAAGCAACATGAAGATCGCACGATCAAACCCTAACCTGTCTCGCACAGCCTCAACCGATGCTTTATACAAAGCATCGAGTGACTCAGGGTTAGAAAGCTCAAGCGCGACCTGATGAACCAGCTTCATGTTCTCTACAAACAGCTCACGTAACTTTATCTCATCTAAGTATTGAGCTTCACGTGTGTCTCTGTGTTTGATTTCTAGCGCCGCGTTCTTTTCGGCACGAATACATTGCCAACGGGCAGCCGCGAGCTGTAACACATCAAGATCTTGGTCAAAGGTTTGATTAACCTTCTCAGCATTGCAATTTTGAACAATTAAATAAGTTCTGGAGGCAGGTGCGTTGTCGAGCATCATGATAAACGACTCCCCACCAAGCACTTTCATGTGTTCCCACTTGCAGGTGTTGATAGCCATTGGCAAAACCCCGTCTGCGGTATCAAACTGTGAGACCCACGGCCAAAATGTAGAGGGGTAGCTCGCCAATGAGGTTAGGTCGCCATAAGAAAAAAGCGGTAATGCGTCGCTCTCCGGCGTCGGTTCAGCAAATATTCCTATCCCTTTTGGAGTAAGTACCTTAACCAGATAGTCAAAAAGAGACTCAGCCAACAGACGATGGTCGCGTGTCGCAGATATTTGTTTTGCAAAGGCTTTAACAGGCACAGCTTCCTTCCATTGGCGATTAAGAATAAAGCAAAAATACAGAAGGCTTGATATGCAATCAATGTAAGTGAAAATGAGATGTTAAGCGGGTCGCAGTTTCACCTTTAACATTATCACAAGCATGAGAAGGACGACAAAAATGGGATTCTCTGCCCAAAATCACATCGACATTGGGGATTTTTTAGACACATAAAAAAGCCCCACCTATAGTGGGGCAAAACTTCCATCGCTTATAGTTATAGTGATAATTCTGTTGTTCTATTCGATTATCTAACCTGCGTTTCAGTTAGTGTGTAAAGGTATCTAATCGCTTAAATACCACACGTAAATCGTCGATTAACCGAAGTCACCGTTTACGTAACCTTTAGTACGATCATCTTTTGGTTCACTGAAGATAACGCTGGTTTCGTTATGCTCTACAAGCTCTCCCATTAGGAAGAAAGCCGTGCGGTCTGAGATACGACGCGCTTGCTGCATTGAGTGCGTTACGATAACGATAGTGAAGTCTTTCTTCAGATCTTCCATCAATTCTTCAATCTTGTGTGTCGCGATTGGGTCTAGAGCCGATGTTGGTTCATCCATCAGGATTACATCTGGTTCCATTGCAATGGTACGTGCGATACATAGACGCTGTTGTTGACCACCAGACAGACCAAATGCATGCGCTTTAAGACGGTCTTTTACTTCATCCCACAGTGCAGCACTGCGTAGCGAGCGCTCAACCACTTCATCGATGTGTTTTTTGTCTTTGATACCTTGAGCACGTAGGCCGTATGCCACGTTCTCGTAGATGCTCATTGGGAACGGGTTTGGCTTTTGGAATACCATGCCTACGCGGATACGTAGGTCAGCGACATCGATATTACCGTAGATGTCAGTGCCATCCATATCCAGCTTACCCTTAATCGTAACGCCTTCAATTAGGTCATTCATGCGGTTCAAACAACGCAATAGTGTTGATTTACCACAGCCAGACGGGCCAATCAGAGCAGTAACCTGGCGAGTTGGAATTGGCAGGTTGATAGATTTAAGCGCTTGGTTGTCGCCGTAAAACAGATCTAGGTTCTCAATATCAAATTTATTCATGTTCGTAATCTCTAAATTCTTAAATTCGTGTCTAACTTGATGCTTTCTTTATCACGGGGGCTCGCTTTATTTATGAGCCAGCTAATGAGCTTAGTAAGTTGCCGTGTTGAAGCGTCTCGCAATCAGTTTTGTAACCATGTTGATCAAGAGAACCAGTACGATGAGGACTGTCGCCGTGCCGTAGGCTTGGTTCCACTCATCGATAGTAAATAGCTCTGTTGTCAGCTTATATAGGTGAACCGTTAGTGTACGGCCAGAATCGAATACCGACTCAGGAACACGTGCCACCATACCTGCTGTTAAAAATACAGGTGCTGATTCGCCAATTACACGACCAATACTAAGAATGACCGAAGTTAAGATACCTGGCATTGCGCTTGGTAAGATCAAACGCCAGATAGTGTAGATTTTTGAAGCGCCAAGGCCGTATGAGCCTTCGCGGTAAGTTTGTGGCACTGCCATCAATGCTTCTTCTGTAGTACGAATGATTACAGGAAGAATCAGGATACTTAGCGTTAGTGCACCCGACAGAATCGAGAAGCCAAGACCAAGAATCGAAACAAAGAAGGTCATACCGAACAGACCAAAGATGATCGATGGGATACCAGCTAACGACTCAGTACAGAATCGAATCACTTTCACCAATCGGCTACCTACTTTCGCATATTCAGTTAAGTATATCGCCGTCATGATGCCCAGTGGCGCGGCTACCGCAATCGATGCGATTACCATGTAGATCGTGGCAATGATCATTGGGAAAATACCACGTTCTTCACCAGTACGAGTGTAATCGTCAGTGATGAAGTTCCAATCTACGTATTGCAGACCGTTCGATAGGATGTACCAAATAATCCAGAATAAGAAACCAACGGTTACAGCTGCAGCTGCCCAGATAAAACCTTTTAGGATGTTATCTTTGGTTTGACGTGCTTGTTTTAGTTTTACGCGATCCATATTACTTATCCTCGCCTACTTCGCTTTTTCACGGTTAAGATAAAGTAGAGCACCATTTAACATCATGATGAACACTAGAAGTACAACACCTGTTGCGTACAGTGCGTTAGCGTGAACGCCACTTGCGTAAGACATTTCAATTGCAATGTTTGCTGTTAGCGTACGAGCAGAGTCCAAAATGCCTTCTGGCATTGCTGGCGCGTTACCCATAACCATGATGATTGCCATCGTTTCGCCAAGTGCGCGGCCGATACCCAAAATCACACCAGTCATAATGCCTGAACGTGCAGCAGGAACGAGTAGCTTAAAAATCGTGTAGATTTTCGAAGCACCCAGTGCAAGTGAACCTTCTTTGTATGTACGAGGTACCGCACGAATCGAAGTTTCAGAAACCGTGATAACGGTAGGAAGAATCATGATACCCAGAACAATGATACCCGCCAGGATAGTGTTACCCGCTGGTACTTGGAAAACGTTTTGAATCATTGGAACGATAATTACTAGACCGAAGAAGCCGTAAACTACCGACGGGATACCCGCTAGAAGCTCAACTGCTGGTCGAATAATATCTGCAAGACGCTTTGGAGCAATCTCAGCAATAAAAATAGCGGTTAATACACCAACTGGCACACCAACAACTACAGCTCCAAGTGTCGAAACAATCGATGCAACAATCATGGTTGCAACACCGAATAGAGCTGGAGGTAACCAGTCAACACCCAGAACGATGCCAGAAACACCGGCCTCTTGGAATGCAGGGATACTCTCTGCAACGATAAAGTAAGCGATAACGGCTAGTGATACGATGCCGATTACAGCACTCGATAAGAACAAGCCGTGGAAGATTCTTTCTCTCCAGTCGATGCGCTTCTTAGCACGTAGACTTGGCTTGTTGATTTGAGTCGCTTCAGTATTCATAAGCTTTTCACTATTTGCGATGGTCATATATAAAATCTCAAACTTTGTGGCTCAATAAGAGCTCGAAATAAACAAAGTTGAAAGAAAAGGCTCAGCCTAAAGCAGGCTGAGCAATAATTAAGATTGAGTCAGTTAAGATTAGTTAACTGTGATGTAGCCTTTCTTACCAGCGATAGCTTGAGCTTCATCTGCAACCATCCAATCTAGGAATTGTTGAGTTTCAGCTGTTGGAGCACCTGCTTTGTAAAGAACTAGGAATGGACGAGCAACTTTGTAAGAACCGTTCTTAACGTTGTCTACAGTCGCAGCAGCGCCGTCGATAGTTAGAGCTTGAACAGATTCGTCAACTGTACCTAGAGAGATAAAGCCGATAGCGTATGGGTTGCTTGCTACAGAAACTTTAAGTGCGCCGTTACCGTTTGCAACTTGTGCACGTTGAGAGATAGCCGATACTTTCTTATCGCCAATCTTCTTCTTAAGCTTCATGATGTCTTCGAATGCACCACGTGTACCTGATGCAGTATCACGAGTGATTGCTACGATTGGCTTGTCAGCACCGCCAACATCTTTCCAGTTAGTGATGTCGCCTTTGTAGATTGAAGTGATTTGCTCAGCAGTAAGAGCAGATACTTCGTTGTTCGGGTTAACAACAACTGCGATACCGTCACGAGCGATAACTAGCTCTTTCAGGTCAGCTGTTTTCTCTTCTTCTTTTAGGTCACGAGAAGAGATACCAAGGTCAGCACTTCCATTTTTTGCTGCTTTGATGCCTGCAGAAGAACCTGGTGCTTGAATTTCGATGAACACTGGTTCGCCTTTATTCATGTAGGTTTCTGCAAAAACTTCAACCAGTGGAGAAGCACTGTTAGAGCCAACTACAGAGATAGTTTCTTTAGCTGAAGCTGTATTCACTGTTAGAGCGCCTAGTAGTGCGATTGCACCGATAACTGTCTTTTTCATCACAAATTTCCTTTAGTGGCGTTATTGCCGTAATGTTTTGCTTGAACGAGGCCTACTTTAGAATCCGAATGTGACAGTTGTGTTTCACTTAATTGAAGCCTATATGACAACTACAAATTAATGGCTAATTTCTCTCCTACTCGATGAATTGATAGTCGCGCCCCCATCAGATGCAGTTAGTGAATGCAGGTCTCACCATCGTTTGAGCACCAAAAAGCTAGATTTCCTTCCCTATTTATATCGAATACTAACCAATATATTTCTCTATTTATCAATCAAGTAGCCCTAACACGATGGATAAAAAGATCCACCTTTATCGCCATTTAGAACAATAAACAACCATCTATATCAAATACCTATCGCATATAACGAAATCAAAGCCTTTACTGATTGAATTGTCAGTCTCATTAGTTAGAATCGCCAACTAATTCTAATAATAATAATTCTCATCTTTTTATTTTATTCAAAGAAGGACATTACATGCGCCAACTTCTCAGTGGCTTATCAATCAAAATACAAATTCTTATACCCGTACTATTTTCCGTTGTCTTACTTTTAGCCGGTGTCATTATCGGTGGTGAAAAACTAGAAAGTGCATTCAAAGATGTGTCAGTAGCAACCGACCAGTTAATCTTACATAAAGAAGAACTTAGCGAAATCGTCGACAACAGCTATGGCATGCGCATCAAAGCGATTTACAGTCTATTCAATGCTGATGACGTAAAAACATTGGTTGAAACACTAAACCAAAAACGCGATCAGAATACTCGCCTACTGAATTCATTAGACACAGTGCCAGGCATGCAAGATGAAGTGGCCGCGATGAACAAAGCGATGAATCACTATGTCGATTTTTCTCGTACCACCATGCTTCCGCTATTAAGAGCGAAACACGGCGATGCATCACTATCTTCAGATTTTGAAAACCGCTACCAGATCGCAATCGACCAATACCGACATGCGGGTAATGAAATGGTGCAAGCGATCAATACTCTGTCTAAAAAGCTGAACTTGCTTGCCACTCAAGAGGTCGACATCAACGGCCAGCAACACGCTAGCACGCTGACTACTGCGACCATTGCACTGTTGGTGATCCTGTCTGTAGCTCTAATTATCAGTTGGACGCTGGCTGGTATCATTGTTAAGCCGATCAGCAACATTCAAGAAACGATGCGGGAAGTAGCAAAAGGTAACTTGTTAGTTAAAGCAGAAGAGTATGGCGACAACGAAATCTCACGCCTAGCGCAAGACGTAAACCAGTCTGTTGAACAGCTGCGTGACACGGTAAGCTCGCTGTCTCGAATCAGTATCGAAGTGGCTTCTGCGTCGACAGAGCTAGCGGCTGTAATGACACAGTCCAGCGTTAACTCAGACCAAGAGAAGCAAGAGGTGGAGCAAGTTGCTTCTGCTGTGAACCAATTGGAAAGCACAGCAGCACACGTTAATGAGAACGCAGTACAAGCCGACTCAGCGTCTAAGCAAGCTGACGAAATGGCGACACACAGCATGAGCTTGTTTAATGAAAGCAACAAAGCTAACGAACAGATGGCGATTCAGCTAAGCGAAGCCGCAAATGTTGTGGGCACGCTAAAAGAGCACTCTGAACAGATTGGTAAAGTGATTGAGGTAATTCAAAGTATCTCTGAACAAACTAACCTGCTGGCGCTTAACGCAGCAATCGAAGCCGCTCGTGCAGGTGAAAGCGGTCGTGGTTTCGCAGTGGTTGCTGATGAAGTTCGAATGCTAGCGGCACGTACACAAGATTCAACCAAAGAGATCCAAACCATCATAGAAGGTTTGCAGGTTCAATCCGGTAACGCGAATGAAAGCATGAGCAGCTCATTATCTATGCTGGAACACAACCAAACTCTTGCTGGTGAAGTAAGCGCGGCGCTTTCAGGCATTGCTAACTCGGTAACGGACATGACTGAGATTAACACTCAGGTTGCCTCTGCCGCCGAAGAGCAAAGCCAAGTAACCTCAGACATCAACCGTAACATCTCAAACATCTACAGCCTAGTAAGCCAAAACGTTACCGGCATTACTCAAGCCGCTGCAGCAAGCCACGAGCTTTCTAACCTAGCAGAACAACAGAAGCAGCAGTTGGATTACTTTAAGGTATAGGCTTCAAGGTACGAAGTTCAAGGCAAACAGATTCAGGCTGTATGCTCTTTAGAACTCGCCGATAAACAAAAAGCCAGCCATCATGGCTGGTTTTTCGCTTTTAGACACTACTGACGAGATTCAGCCGCTCGAATTCTTTCAATCGCTTCTACCCTTCTAAGCTGTTCTGGTAGGAAATGTTCAGTCCTAAGTTGCGCAATCTTCTCTTGTTGTTCGGTTTTTGATAGGAATGAATCTTTCAAGACATCATTTCGTTCTGCGAAGTAGACCTCTAACGAGTCTTCAAAGGCCGCTCTTTGTTTATCAAGTGCTTCAAGTCTCTGGGTTGCTTCTTCACCGACAAGTTCGCTTCTCTTTAAGTATTTACCCTGTTCATCGAGACCTTCAGAGCTAGAGAGCTGTTGGAGTAACACCTGATTCTGGTGACTCGACTGAACATAATCAGGTTGCTCAGATAGATAGGATTCGAGTCTTTGTTGGTATTCTTCATCCTCTAATCCCTCCTGTTTCAGAAGTAACTTTTCTAAGGCGATTTCTCTCATTCTGTTGTCGTGCGTAAACAGAATACTTATCTCGCTCTCACTGAAAAACTGAGCTTGGAGGTCAAGGAGCGCTTGATTGAGTGCACGTAGATCATCAGCGGAAATGGATGTGGTATCGAACTGCACGTCCAACGATGTCAGTGCCGACTTATACTCAAGATATTTGGCAAACAGTGCTTCATCAACCACGGTTGTTGATGATTGTTCGTGGTGTTTCGCCACGTTGTCTCGAATATCTTCAAGGGTTAATTCTGTATTACCTGACACGAAATATTCCATCATGTCTTTTGCTGATGCGTTATCGATGTCGGTATCTTGCTGAGAGGTGACTTTCAATGAGGAGACGCGTTGTTCGTCGTCAGTATGTGTATCTTGATTATTTAGATATAAAAAGACCGCCGCTGTGCTCATCAGGGCTATCGTGGTTATCGACAAAATGGCGGTCTTTTTCATCATACTTCCCTTGTTTTCTTATTAAACGGCTTTGCAGACTACAAGCCAGCCAACTTCAATCGATTGGCATGCTGACGATATAGAGTTACAGGATCTGTCTCAAACAAGTGGTGAATTCCCAATAACCCATTAATCTCATCTAGGTGGTTCATTTTGTAATCATCACCAATCACTTTGCCCAAATGCGCGCTGCATGCTCCTACTAAGCCATCATTAGGTTCGTTGAAGGCTAAGCCTAGGATTGTCATCGCTCCGTCGGTAGGATCAAGAAGGTTGGTAAAAGTGGAAGACCCTGTCCATGAATAGTAATAAACGCCGTTACTTGCTTGCCACTCACCATCGCCACACTCAGACGTCGGAACGCCCTCAGGGTAAAACTGGTTGAAGGCTAGCGAGCCTTCTGTGGTCAATGCTTCAAGAGAAGCGAGGCCGCCTTGGTCGAGATCCGTTCCACCAGATAAAAGGTTAATCAGTGTCGTTAATCCACCTGCTAATTTAACCGCGATACCTTCTGTAACAGAGCCTTCAGATACGTTCCCTCGAACGAGATCAGCGACCTTAGAACCTTTATGCACACCGCCAATACTGGTCACTGAAGCAACAAGATCAGGTCGAACTGACGCAACATAACGAGCCGTAGGCCCACCGTGGCTATGACCAACCAGATTCACCTTACTTGCTCCTGTTGCAGCTAACAGCGTTTCAACTTGGCTGAGTAACTGTTCACCACGGACCTCTGAACTGTTGGTTGCAGAGACCTGAGCGACATATACGTTCGCGCCATCTTTGGTTAGGGATTCAGGTACGCCATAGAAATAGTCAACGCCCGCTAATGTATCGAAACCAAACAGACCATGTACCAACATAATGGGGTATTTCGTTTCAGTGTATCCGCTGGCTTCTAATGCTGATGCGCTCGTTCCGGCATATACGCCAAAACTGGATAGGCAGGCTATCGTCCAAATTAATATCTTTTTCAATGCTCTTTCCTTAAACAGATTAGACCTCTGATGAGTAAAAGAACCGTAGATAATGATTTTATAAAACAGAAAGTAACGACTTCATATTTGTGATGGCGAACTTGAATTAAACAGGTGCGATGAACATCAGGCAAACAGAATCAGGAGAAAAAACATAAGCAATTGATTAAATTAACATTTAACTAAGGTTGATGAGATTGTTCTTTCAATATCCCGACTCAAATATCAATTCAACATTCTCAATAAACCAAAATTATTCGACAAATAACCGTTTGGAAACAGGTATTTTTCAACCAAAACTCGTTGATAACTTGATGCTTATTCCATTAACGACACACCACAACCCTGAATATATTGACGCTAATTATTGATTTTAGATATAGGTCGTACCAGTTATTTACTTATCCACTTATCCACTTATCAAGCAACAGCGTTTCTGTTTGGCTCATCTAAATATAAAAGAGAATACAGTGATGAAAAATACGGCTTTAATACTCACGTTAGCCCTGCCTTTTGGCGCTTATGCCGCTGAAGACTCAATACCAACACCTGAATCGATTACATCTGCACAAGTACTCAGTGCACAAGGCTCAGAGACCTATTCATATGTTAGATGTTGGTATCGAACCGATGCCTCTCATGACTCCCCAGCCACCGACTGGAAGTGGGCAAAGAAAGAGAATGGTGATTACTACACGATCAACGGATATTGGTGGTCTTCCGTTTCATTCAAAAACATGTTCTACAGCGATGCCCCGCAATCGGAAATTAAACAACGTTGCGAACAGACGCTCGACATCCAACATGACGCCGCTGACATCACCTACTTTGCCGCAGATAATCGCTTCTCTTACAACCACTCAATCTGGACCAACGACAACGCTTTTCAAGCCAGTAGCATCAATCGTATTGTCACCTTTGGTGATAGCCTGTCCGACACTGGTAATCTATTTAATGGCTCACAATGGGTTTTTCCGAACGCAGATTCGTGGTTTTTAGGGCACTTTTCGAATGGTTTAGTCTGGACGGAGTATTTAGCAAAAGCGAAAGATGTCCCTCTGTATAACTGGGCTGTGGGTGGCGCCGCAGGTACCAACCAATACGTGGCATTGACTGGTGTTTATGATCAAGTCACCTCTTATCTGACCTACATGAAAGTCGCCAAAAACTATCGTCCGGAAAACTCACTGTTTACTTTAGAGTTTGGCCCCAATGACTTCATGAATTACAACCGAGAAGTCGCCGATGTAAAGGCTGACTTTAGCAGCGCGCTGATCCGCTTAACAGAATCTGGTGCGAACAATATCCTGCTGTTCACCTTACCCGATGCAACCAAAGCCCCTCAATTCAAATACTCTACCGAACAAGAGATAATAAAAGTTCGTGGCAAGATCTTAGAATTCAACCAGTTCATCAAAGCTCAAGCCGAGTATTACCAAGGTATGGGGAAAAACGTGGTGTTGTTCGATGCAAGTGCGTTGTTCGCCAGCATTACCGATAACCCAGAACAACATGGCTTTCGAAACGCGAGTGATGCTTGTCTTAATATCAATCGAAGCTCAGCCGCGGACTACTTGCGAAGCCACAGCTTAACCAATGGCTGAGCCAAGGTCGAGATACAAAAAAACCGCCTAATATTGGCGGTTTTTATTTATGTCAGTTTTACTAGCAAACGCTTTAAAACTGGCTGGTGATTACTCGTCGTCCACTTTTGGTGCGACTTTCTTCTTAGGGATAAACACGGTATCACCCACGGCCACATTTTGGTGGAAGCTCTTATCGCGCTTAACTGGTTTCTTCGGCGTTTTCTTCGCTTGAGTGTTGGTCTTCTTCTTAGCAGGACCGCCTTTAGCAAACGCAGGTTTACGTGGCTTAATGCCTTTGAATTTACCTTTTAGGCCTTCAAGTACAGAGAAGGTCAAATCTTGTTGAAGGTAAAGTTCAACACGCTTGAAGCTGTCCCAGTCTTTTGGACCAACCAAAGAAATCGCATCGCCTTTGTTACCCGCACGGCCAGTACGACCTACACGGTGCACGTACTCTTCCGTATGCTTAGGCATATCAAAGTTGATAACGTGGCTCACGTTTGGAATATCAATACCACGTGAAGCAACATCGGTAGTTACCAAGATCTTGTAAACCGCACGCTCGAACTGGCTCATAATAGCATTACGTTGCGTTTGGTTTAGGTTACCACTCAGTGCTACCGCTTTAAGCTTCTTCTCGTTCAACTTATCTGTTAAACGGTCAGTATCAGCGCGTGTTGCTGTGAAGATCATTACCTGACGGTATTCAGCTTCTTCCAGTACACGGTCTAAAATCGCTTCTTTGTGATCTAGGTGATCACATAAGTAGAATTTCTGTGTGATATCTAAGTGTTGCTCGTTAGAAACACCAACAGAGATACGCTTAGGTGCGTCTAGCATTTCATTTGCAATGCCATTTACTTCAGCGTGATCTAACGTTGCAGAGAACATCAACGTTTGACGACGACGGTGTTTAGCTGCATTGGCAATGCGACGAAGTTCTGGAGCGAAACCCAGATCAAGCATACGGTCCGCTTCATCAAGGATTAGCGTTTCAACACCATCTAGGAACAATGAACGATGTTCTAGGTGGTCAGCAAGACGGCCTGGAGTCGCAACGATAAAACGAGGGTACTTACGCAGTGCTTTAACTTGGTCGTTAAAGTTCTCACCACCTAAGATAAGCGCCGCTTCATAAGACAGACCACCAAGCATGCTACGCAATTCGCCGTAAACTTGCTTCGCTAGCTCACGAGTAGGAGCCAAAATTACACCACGAGGATCTTTAGCAGAAAACGCTTTTGTTTTTAATGCTTTATGTATCATTGGCAACACAAACGCCAATGTTTTTCCTGATCCCGTTTTTGATGAAGCCAATAGATCCTTACCAGCAATAGCAACAGGGATCGCTTTTGATTGGATCTCTGTCGCCTTCTTGAAGTCGTAATGTTTTAAGTTCTTCAGTAAGCGGTTATCTAAGCCTAAATCTTTAAAGTGCAAAGGACTCTCCAGTCATGATGGTATTGAATAAAATTAATTTAACGTGACATGATACCGCGAAAGTACTTTATAAGGATAGAGATCACAGTAAATTTATCCCTTTATCTATCTTTAGCTAGAACAACGTATGCATTGCTAGCAAAGGGATAGCTCTCCAAAAACACCTTCAAGTCGTCTCTAAATCCTTCATCTCATAAATGAGACACAACGTGATACTTAGCTAATTACCTCAAAAATTTAGCAATTTCTTTAGTTATTGTTTTTGCAGTTAAAAAATTAGTCGCTACAATCATTAATGAAGCGACTATATGATAAAGAATGTATAGCGCATCTTTTGATGATAAATAAGCAAGGAGTTCTTATGAATAAGACGTTAATCGCAGCTGCAGCCTCAGTTTTCATTTTAGCCGGTTGTTCTTCAGAGCCAGAAGAAGCTGCAGTGTCAGAAATGGATCAACTAACTAACCAAGTCGCTCAACTAACAAGCGAAGTTGAAGCACTTAAGAGTGACAAAGCAGCCGCTGAAATGAAGGCTCAAGAAGCAGAAGCAGCCGCAATGGCAGCGAAAGAAGAAGCGGACCGTGCTAACGACCGTATCGACAACATCGCTGAGTCTTACACTAAGTAGTTTGAGATCTAATCGCGATTAAGCTGTAGATTAAATAAGTCGCAAAAAGCAGTATATAGACAGCACCACTTCTTATCGGATGTGGTGCTTTTTTTGGGTGACACTAATGCGAGTAAACAAGATAAAACCGCCCCTTGTTGCAGAAGAGGCAATCGAATTAAAACTCAATCACAGGTGGTGCTATCTCTACAGGTACGCCGTTTTGAGCAAAGATAACCGCTTTCGCCTTTGAATTTGGCAGTTCTGCGTCTTCAAGCCACCATTTTAGTTCCACAGGGATCTGTAATGATTTCTTTGAACCATCACTTCGAGTTAATGGCTCGTGCGCTTCTACAAACACACTTCTATCAGGCTCTAATGACACCTTAATCGGCTCATTGATAATGGTGACCTGTTCACCACGGTTCACTTGCTCAAACAGCCACTCAATGTCTTTAGGTTCCATTCGGATACAACCAGAGCTAACTCGTAAACCTATCCCGAAATCTTTGTTTGTACCATGGATCAAATAGTCGCCAGCGCCATAAGCAAGCCTCAAAGCGTACTCTCCCAATGGATTTTCCGGCCCGGCAGGAACCACTCTTGGTAATTCAATGCCCTTTTCAAGATACTCGTTGCGGATTGAATTTGGTGGCGTCCATGTTGGATTCGGTCTTTTTTGGCTTATCTTGGTGATCATCTCGGGAGTATCACGCCCCACTCGACCGATGCCGACAGGGAAAACATGCACCTGATTTTTCTCAGGCTCAAAGTAATACAACCTTAGCTCAGCAAGATTGATGACAATCCCCTTTCTTGGGGTGTCAGGCAAAATCAAGCGGCTTGGAATGCTTAACACATAGCCTTCCGCGGGAAGAAAAGGATCCACCCCTTTGTTGGCTGCCATTAAAGAGAGAAAACCAATATCGTATTGCTTGGCAATGATGGCCAAGGTTTCGCCCGCCGCCACTTCATGCTGCTGGATTCTGCCCACAATGCGGCTTTCCGTTGGTGGCAATTCAAAGGTTGCAGCAGACACCCACGATGAAGCTATCCCGCTGGCAAGCAAAGTAGTTCTTACAACAAGCGACGCCGCCCTGTGGAGTCGTGTTTTCATTGACTGCAAAGGCGTCGAGTTAACGCAATACGACATACAAATCCTTGGTTTGTCTTTTATCAAAGTTTAGATTATCTCTGATCAAACGTCTCTACAACGTATTGTTGTCTCGAAACTAATAGGCAACAAGTTTATATGTAAGCCTTTTCTTCTCATTCACTTGCAATTTACCCATACAAAATCGATTGCCTTTACGCTTTCAACATATTTGGTTATCAATATTAATAAAACTATAATGGCAGACCTATTTTGTGACTAAAGTCTCATGGAGCCACGTTCTAACTCGCTAATATTGCCTCAACAAAACGAATTCAATTCAACAGAATCGGTAATTGATTAAATCCTGTTCCTATAATTACCGTTTAAACTTTGGAGAACGACCATGGCTACACCTCATATTAATGCTCAAGCTGGTGATTTCGCAGAAACAGTACTTATGCCGGGCGACCCGCTTCGCGCAAAATACATTGCAGAAACATTCCTTGATGACGTGAAGCAAGTTTGTGACGTTCGCAACATGTTTGGCTACACAGGCACTTACAAAGGTAAGAAAGTTTCTGTAATGGGCCACGGTATGGGTATCCCATCATGCTGCATCTACGTACACGAGCTAATCGCTGAGTTCGGCGTGAAAAACGTTATTCGTGTAGGTAGCTGTGGCGCGGTACGTGACGACGTTAAACTAATGGACGTTGTTATCGGCATGGGTGCATCTACTGACTCAAAAGTAAACCGCATTCGTTTCAACAACCACGACTTCGCTGCTATCGCTGATTTCGGTCTTCTAGAAGAAGCAGTAAACCAAGCTCGTGCACAAGAAGTTCCAGTTAAAGTTGGTAACGTATTCTCTGCAGACCTTTTCTACACTCCAGAAGCTGACCTTTTCGAAAAAATGGAAAAGCTAGGCATCCTAGGTGTTGATATGGAAGCGGCTGGTATCTACGGCGTTGCTGCAGACCTTGGTGCTAAAGCACTAACTATCCTAACAGTATCTGACCACATCATCCGTGGTGAAAAACTAAGTTCTGAAGAGCGTCAAAAGTCTTTCAACGACATGATGAAAGTTGCTCTAGAGACAGCAATCAACATCTAACGATTTGATAAAAGATACATTGAAAAGCGTTACCCCGCAGCCAGGCTCGCTTGGCTGCTCAAATAATCCCGAGGGGGAGATCGTGTCTAACGACAAGCTGCCAAAAGATGCGGATGGTTTGCAACTCAACTTTTGTAAAACATTGGCGTGTGACAACTTTGGCTTGAGCGATGCAAAACGGTATGTTTTGCAACACGCGAACCCTAAGCGTCCAGCGATGGTTTGTCGTGAATGTGGAGCTTTCCCCCCCTTACTTAACAATCGTGAAGTGTTAAGCGAACTTCATCGCCTAAGACAACTTCACAGCGACGGGCTCCCTGCTTGTCGTAATGATGATTGCGATAACTTCGGCTTATCGGTTCATACCCATAAACATCTTTATCATGCCTTCGGCTACAGTGGCGACAGGCAGCGTTATCGATGCAAAGACTGCCAAACAACCTTCGTTGATAAATGGTCTGGATCCAATAAAAAACTCCAATTTCAAGAGAACCTCATGGGCTTACTGTTCATGGGCTATTCCGTACGTGAAATCTGCCG
Organism: Vibrio sp. 10N.261.51.A3; assembly: GCF_041471965.1. Classification (NCBI taxonomy): domain Bacteria; kingdom Pseudomonadati; phylum Pseudomonadota; class Gammaproteobacteria; order Vibrionales; family Vibrionaceae; genus Vibrio; species Vibrio sp. 10N.261.51.A3. Next base: position 29,274 of record NZ_JBFRPK010000008.1, on the reverse strand, counting down.
AAAATTAGAGATCAACCCAAAGACTTTCTATGATCATGTTGACCATATCGCGAGCCGTTGTCGTCGTAAATTAGCGATGATCGATGCACGATGGGTTAACCATGCGAAAGATTACGAGTTCGCATCTCACTACCAGCGTCTGCAACCACAAAGTAACAACGGTGTGGTGTGGATAGCGACGGGCGAGGCGCATTCTGGCTATATACTTTGCCAACACGTTAACTACTCTCAAAATGAAGAACCATCAGGAAACGTCGACCATAACCCTTATGATGATGTGGCACGATTTGTATCCAAAGAGCACTCTTCAGAAGCAAATCTCGAACTGCCTCAGCCCTCTGACAAACTAAAAGAGCGCATTGAACAGCAGTACCAAGTGATTCTTGCGAGAGGTAATGTTGAGGACCCTATGGGTAACCTCACCACATTTAGTTACCCTTCAAAAGGCGCTCTCATTCGACCGCCTTATACCTCTTATGCTCACTTCTTACATGTGTTGGATATGTGTAACGAAGACAAGCATGTCGCCATCTATATGCCACAAGATCCATTACTAAGATCTGCCGCTTTAAGTGTATGTTTGCCGCGCATTCAGAGTCAAAATATTGACCTCATGTATGTCGAAGAAGATTCAGGCTGGCAAGACGACCAAAGTTTTGAAAAGATCGACATCGTTCACATGAGTTGGTGGCGAGATCGCTGGGCTATTGCCAATCAGGGTGATAACCAGAAAGGTATCTGCTACCTAACCGGTAACAATCCAGAACCAAAACAGTGGTTTAACACAGCCTCAATTCAACAAACTAAGTTCTATCAACAGCGCTTTCAGTTGTTATTTGATAGCTTTATTAATGAGCCCAGACGTAAGCTTCGTCCTGGGGGCATTCTTCCATTGCTCGACATATTTAGAGCTTGGCACAATCTGTGCTACCAAGATAAGCAAGGGCTCACGGCAGCACAACGCTTAGGCGTAGGGGAGCTGCCATTAACTCTAAAGCAACTACTTTCATAGCAACAAAGCCTCTAGGTAATTATTCGGGAACTCATTGATTTTAAAGCGACAACATGAGGTAACACCCATAATTAGAAAAGATCGATGTTCCTTTGACGCTCTACGAAAGATAATTGGTGCTTATCTCAAATTACACTCTTATAATGATTGTGTTATCAATATGTTCGATAATCATGGATGTAAGTCTTGGACAAAAATCAGTACCTTCTTGAAACAGAATTAGAAAAACTCAAAACTCGTGTCGACTCTGAGCCAACGGTGATCCTAGAGATTGCCCAACAGTGCCTAGTCCGATCAGAGCAAGTTCTGTTTGAAGAGGGTGCCATCCAGTCATTAATGTTAATGGCAAGATGTAGCTGGAACCTGATGGATTACCAAAAAGGTTTAAAATACATCAAGGAAGCCTACAAGCGCCAAAGCCGATTAGATACCGACCTTTTTCTCCCTGAAATCCTCCATTTACACGCGCTCCAGTTCTGGGGACAAGCCAAGTACTATTCCGCCCAACAGTTCTGGATCAATGCTTTAGAGCAGTCCGCGTTGGTTGATGAAGTCGAAATTCAAATTGAATGCCTCATTGGCCTTGGCAATATTTGGCGGATGACCCACGAATATAAACTTGCACGTTCTACCCACCAGCTTGCCGTTAAAGTTGCTAACAACAGCCGCATTGGTTGGTTAGAGGGTAAAGCCAGAATACTGCTTGCGTGGGATTACTACCTGCTCAACAACTATGTTGAAATGCTGTCGGTATTGGACGGTGCAGAAGAAGCATTAAAAGACCATAAAGATAACACTTGGCATGCAGAGGTATGGGACTTTCGAGGCCTTGCCCTACTTGGTCTTGAACGCTTAGATGACGCGGAGCGCGCCACGGCCAAAGCGCACAATCTGGCAGTTGAACACAACCTAGTTTGGATGAAGGCGCACTCATACATCAGCCGAGCTAGATTGGAGCTCCTGAGAAAAAGACCAGAACAAGCGGCGGAATTACTGAGGCTCGCAGAACAATCCGCAAACGAGTTCGATAATGGCGAGTTGCTGAGCCAAATCTGTTACCAACAATCCTTGGTGGCGGAAGAAAACCAAGACTTCCAAGCCGCGCTCGTCGCCTTTAAAAAGTACCGTCAATATTCTATCGGCATGCTCAAAGAGCAAACGACACGTGTCGGTTTGGACAAAGCACGCAGTTCAAAACGCCAACTTGAACAGAGAGCACGAAAACTGATTAATCGTATTCGCGGTCAGCACGAGTACGATCCTGAAAAGCACCTCTCTTACGTTGTCTCTGAAACCTTTTGGTGGGAAAAGTTGGTGCTGTTCAAGACAGAGCTTAAACGTTCAAACCACAGCATCATTATGTTCCATCATGTCGATACTGATTACTTAGATGTCTGTACCGAGATTGCTCATGCTTTATGTAACCAGAATGACTTCATCGCAAGGCTAAGTTCTGAACGTGTGGCCCTTATGCTTTCCGAAAAAGGCGAAGCCGCAGAGCAAACCTTCCAAACTCTCAGCACCATGCTTGATATCTATCCATGGCATAGAAAAGGACTAAAGGGTTCGAAACCGACCGTCAGCCTCAATGATATTTTGACGTTCCCGTTCACGCTTGAACAATTAGAAGAAGACGATGCTGAGGTAATAGAATAATGGAAACTCTATTAAGCAAGATCACAGACGCCGGTTTAGACCCTTCATCAGTATCAGGTGAAGAAGCGATCATCTTCTGGAACCACATTCGTCAGCACGTTTCGACAACGCAAACAGAGCAAGCGCACTGCTATATCATTAGCTCTGAATACCGTGCCGAGTTACAACAAAATCAAACCTGTATCGAAGAGTTGAGACGAGCACTCGATCTGCTCCACCTTCCTGCCGATATCGAAGATATTCTGACAGTCAAAACCAGTTTAAGTGACCGCTTAGTTGAAACTGGTGATTACACCTCAGCACTCAATGAATTCGTCAGTTCATCGACTATCGCGGTTGAACACGGTCATATCGATGAGTATGTATTAGCTATTTTAGGCATGGGCAACCTGTGTGATTCCTATGGCGATCACAACAGAGCACTTCGTTACTACCAAAAAATCAGCAGCATAGACCATGCGATAAGCAGTCGCTCACTTCGCCTCAAATTCAAGCTGCATATGGTAGCAAGCCTACTTCTACTCAATCGCATTACAGCAGCCAGCGATTTACTGAATGAGTGCGAAGAACTGAGTATTTTGGTCAGTGACAAGTTGCTCACAGCTCAAATACTGCTTTACCAAGCAAAGGTGCTGCGCGCTAAGAAAAAACACCATGAAGCGCTACGCTGTCTGTCTAAGGTTCAATACCCAGCCAACAGCACTCAAGCAAGCTGGCTTGCAACCATGACTCGTCTAGAGCTCGCACATTGCCTAAGTGCAACCGGCAAGCAAGACTACGCGAGCATGATTTTGTCGAGCACAGACAAACGCGTGAAAGCCTACTCGTCGCCAGTACTTGCAAAACGATTCTACGATTCGCAGAGTGATGTGTGTATGAATCAAGGGCGTTTTCAAGAAGCGCTAAGCTATGAGAAAAAAGGCTACCGAATTGAAACCGATCTGATGAAGCAGATCCCGATCAGTGAACTCGGTGCAAGCCAGCTACGCCGACTGTCTCGTTTTGAGTTACAACTCAAACTCATTCTCTCTGAACAAGAGAACAAAGAGCTCAAAGAGACAACCGAACAACACAAGAATGCGGTGGCTCAGCTTCAACAAGACGTATTCACAGATCCATTAACAGGGTTGCACAACCGCCGCTGGTTAGATGTGAAACTGAAAGACATGCTGCTGCACGATACCTCTTTCGCGCTGATGGTTATTGATATTGACCACTTCAAGTCTATCAATGATGAACTGAGTCACTTAGTGGGCGATAAAGCGATTGTTAGTGTGTCTCAAGAGCTACGTTCATACTTTAAGTTTAGAGGCGCGTCATGTGTCAGATTTGGTGGAGAAGAGTTCCTCGTCATTCTAGAGAACACTGATCTTCCGAAGGCAGAAATGCACTCTGAAAATTATCGAGAGCGCATTTTCCAATTCGGTTGGCATGAGATACTTGGGGAGCGCGGTTTGACCGTGAGTATTGGTATCACTTTGCATCGTGACGGAGAGAATACTCAACGTACCTTCTACCGTGCCGATAAAGCGCTATACCGAGCTAAAGCCAACGGCCGTAATCAAGTGTGTACAGAGTAGTGGCATATAGCTCTGTAGCTTAGGCCAACTGCTTATTGATAAAAGAACAGAGAAATACCAGCAAGGGCGGCAAGTGTGCCTATGATACTTTGCTTTGACACCTTCTCCCCTTTCAGCGCATAAATCACCAAAATAAAGACCGGGCTGGTCGCTATCAACGTTTGTGCAATCGCAGGGTTAGCATTCTTCAACGCCACTTGTTGAAGCCATAGAGCGAGAAACGTCCCGACAAAGATTGCTCCTAGTAACCACAGTTTATCGAGCTTGGTCATTTCCCATAAATCTCTTTTTATCGATGAATACGGCTTCTTTTCAACGAAAGGGATAATCAGCATCACAGCAAACACGCCAATCGTCAGGCGAATCAAAGCACCTAACAATGGTGGGATATCACCCGCCACTAACGCGTAATGAGAAATAACCACACCAGATGCCTGACAGACACTCGCCACAAGCCCATAACCAATGCCACCCCACTGCGCTTTGTTATTCGATTCACCGCTCGCCGATTTTGATGGCTGGAAGACAACGAAGGTCACCGCTAGTGTTGTAATCACGACACCGAGCCAACTTTGCACTGTCAATACAGCGCCCAGGAACATTAATGCCAGCACACCAGAAAGAGGCGGGGCTAAAGATTCCAGTAACAGCGTCTTATTGGCACCGATTCTTTTCAACGCCGCAAAATAGGCGCTATCTCCAATCGCAATGCCAATCACACCTGAAATTGCCAATATCAGAAAATGGTTGGTACTCAGTTCAAACTCCGGCATCGGAATAAGAGGCATCACCAGCAACATCATCCCTGACGCCACTACACCCTTAACAATGTTCAATTGCATCGCAGAGAAGCGATGACCAAACTGTCCATAAATCCATGTCGCACACGCCCACACAATCGCAGCACCAATAGCCGCCAATTCACCTATATACATCCGTGTTTATCCTTTGTGGTTGTGCACGTCATTTAGAATCGTAGCTGTCATCATTTCAGCTAAAATACCAACCAGAAAGCCGAAATAGCCTCTTCAAACGCGATGAGATTTTATAAGATTCGTCAATAGTTTTGCTCACATTAGAAGCGAACACTCATTATTTATAACTCAGCAAATCATTTTTATAACAATTACTTGGATGATAACGTACTATATTTATAACTAACATCTAACATTACAAGGATCTGTTATGTTTTTAGACTACTTTGCACTCGGCTTACTCATTTTCGTTGCTCTAGTCATCTTTTACGGCATCATCGTTATTCACGATATCCCTTATGAAATAGCCAAAGAACGTAATCATCCTCACCAAGACGCAATTCACGTCTCAGGCTGGGTTAGCCTATTCACTTTGCACACAATTTGGCCCTTTCTATGGATTTGGGCAACATTATGGCGGAAAGACCGAGGCTGGGGCTTCGAAAAACTCGAAGAAGAGCAGCACGATATTCATCACCGAGTGGATGTTTTAATCGATCAAGTTAGCACCCTTCAAGAAGAGATCGCACAGCTCAAACAAGCAAATACTAAACAAAGCAGCACAAAAAAAGAGTCAAACAACGTTCAAGATCAGGAGGCTAAGTAATGGATTTACTACTGATAATGACCTACGCGGCACTTTGTATCACTATTTTCAAAGTATTTAATATCCCACTAAACAAATGGACAGTGCCTACCGCAGTGCTCGGTGGTGTGGTCATCGTAGGAACATTGATCCTATTAATGAACTACAACCATCCTTTCACACAACTTGGCAACCAAGTTTACTCAACGACTCCAATTGTTTCAGGCGTTAGAGGTAAAGTCATTGAGGTTCCTGTTGAGGCGAATTCTCCTTTAAAGAAAGGAGACATCCTCTTTAAAATTGACCCTATCCCTTTTGAAGCAGAAGTCGCTAAGCTCGAAGCGAAAGTAAAAGAAGCAAGCCAAGGAGCACTTGGGCTTGAATCTCAAGTTGCTGAAGCTGAAGCAGCTAAAATCAAAGCGATTGCAGAAAGAGACAAAGCGCAACGCGAATTTTCTCGTTATAAGCGTGGCTTTGAAAGTGGTGCGTTTACCGAACAACAATTGGATACTCGTAGACAAGCTTATAAGGCATCGGAAGCAGCAGTAAAAGTAGCAGAAGCAAGTCAACAACAAGCTCAGATCGCTCTAAATTCTGAAATTGGTGGCGAGAACACCGCAGTGGCAGGATTACTTGCAGACTTACGTAAGGCTCAATTCAACCTTGACCAAACGGTCGTGAGAGCACCAACGGATGGATATGTTACACAACTAGCACTGCGTCCAGGCGTAATGGCTGTACCGCTACCTCTTGCTCCTGTCATGACATTTGTCCATACGGAAGAAAAATACTACATCGCAGCATTCAGACAAAACTCATTGCAACGACTGCATCCTGGTTTCGAAGCTGAATTTTTATTCAGAGCACTACCAGGCAAGATTTTCAAAGGACGCATTGATGAAATAATCCCAGCTATTGGTGAGAGTCAAATTCAAGCGCGCGGGACACTTATTGGTACCAATGCACTTCGTACTAATGGACGCGTATTTGCTAAAATGACCATCACTGATGACCTGTCTGACTACCATTTACCTATGGGTACCGCGGTTGAAGTTGCCGTTTATTCTGACAGCTTCACCCACGTTTCAATCATGCGCAAGGTCCTTATTCGCATGAAGAGTTGGCAAAACTATCTATACCTAGACCACTAAACGGTCAAAGGTACGTGACGAACCCGCTTAACACATTGTTAAGACGAATGAAAAAGTCAGACTCGCTCTGGCTTTTTTGTTGCTAGATTAACCGTAAAATTACGCTTTTTACACGATATTTAGGTGTTCAGATGGAATTTTAGACATCTAGACACTTACCTTCCCTTATGGAAGGGTTCTACTGTATAATGCGCGCCTTATTTTTTATATTTGCCCAAAAAACGTTCTCATTGAGACGCATATTAATAATGGTGAATATTCGTTCTTTATTAAGCTTTATCTTTCAGTATTCGAGGTTATCTATGAACTTTTCAGCTAAAACAGTGGTCGTTATCGCCATTGGCGCGGCACTGTACGGCATTGGTGGTTTACCTATGTTTGGTGTCCCAGTGTTTGCTAACACGACATTGAAACCAGCAATGGCAGTTCTAGCACTGTTTTCTGTTTTGTTCGGCCCTATTGTTGGCTTCTTAGTTGGCTTTATCGGTCACTGGGTAACGGATCTGTTCGCAGGCTGGGGTGTGTGGTTAACTTGGGTTTTAGGCTCAGGTATCGTAGGCATGGTTATCGGCTTATTCCCGATGTTGACCAAGAACCGCCTTCAGCAAGGTGAGTTGCCTATGAAGGACTTCGCGCTGTTTGTGGTACTTGCCCTTGCCGGTAATGTGGTTGGTTACGGCTGCTCTGCATTCCTAGATACCATCCTTTATGCAGAACCGTTTACTAAAGTCTTCACTCAACTCTCTATCATTGCTGCGGGTAACACCGTTCTGATCGCTGTTGTTGGCTTACTGATCCTAAAATCAGTCGCTAAACGCAACAAACAAAGCCGTAACCTGACTGAGGCATAAGCGATAATGACTATAGCATTTTCGAACTTCTCTTTTAGATATGAGTCGCTGGATAAACCGACACTAAAAAATATCAATCTAAGGATAGAGAAAGGAGAGAAAATCGTCATTATTGGACCAAGCGGTAGTGGTAAATCTACCCTAGGTCAATGCCTTAACGGTCTGATCCCTCATGCTATCAAAGGTGAGGTGACTGGCTCTCTAGAGATCAACGGTAAGAACATTTCTGATTTTTCTATGCACGACTATACCGAGCAGGTTGGCACAGTATTACAAGATACTGATAGCCAATTTGTCGGTTTGAGTATTGGCGAAGACATCGCATTCGCACTGGAAAATCAGTTAGTGTCGAACATTGATATGTACCCTCTGGTTAAGTCGACAGCAAAAATGGTCGACTTAGCAGATATGCTTGATCGCTCGCCACATGATTTATCCGGCGGCCAGAAACAACGCGTGTCATTAGCGGGCATCTTAGTTGATGACGTTGACATCCTGTTGTTTGATGAACCTTTGGCTAGCCTTGACCCGAAAACGGGTAAAGCGACTATCGAAATCATCGACCAACTTCATAAAGAAACCAACAAGACTATAGTCATCATCGAGCATCGCCTTGAAGATGTACTACATCGCGATATCGATCGAGTGATCTTGATGGAGCGCGGTGAAATTGTCGCGGACATGACACCCGATGAAATCTTAGCTTCTGAACTGCTTGAAACACACGGTATTCGTGAACCACTTTATTTATCTGCTCTGAAGGCAGCGAAAGCACCTTTGACCAGTGAAGATAAGCTATCAAACCTCAAAGCTCTCGATTACAAAAGATTCCGCCCTGCGGTTCAGGCTTGGTTTGCAGAGCGGCCGACTCCAGTTGCCGAGAAGCAGTACCAACCTTTGCTTGAGGTCCACGGCCTGACTTACTCTTACGATGGTGAAAAGAACGCTCTCGAAGATGTCAGCTTTAAGATTGGTAAGGGTGAGTTCGTTTCAATCTTAGGCAAAAACGGTTCAGGCAAATCTACCATCACTAAACTCATCATGGGTGTGATCGATGCCGATTCAGGCTCTTCCTATCTAAATGGTGAAGACCTATCTGAGCTTTCTATCTTTGAAAGAAGCCAGAAAGTCGGTGTCGTGATGCAGAACCCAAATCATATGATCTCTCATCATATGATTTTTGATGAAGTTGCATTCGGTCTGCGTAATCGTGGGGTTGCAGAGCAGGAAATCAAAGAGAAGGTGGAAAACGTTCTTGAGCTGTGTGGCTTGAGCAAGTTCCGCCACTGGCCAATCGAAGCGCTAAGCTACGGTCAGAAAAAACGCGTAACGATCGCTTCTATCTTAGTATTGGAGCCAGAGCTTCTGATCTTGGATGAACCAACAGCGGGTCAAGATTACCGCAACTACACCTCAATGCTGGCGTTTATCCAAAAGCTTAACCGCGAGTTAGGTATCACCGTCGTGATCATTTCACACGACATGCACCTTGTTCTAGAGTACACCACACGCTCAATTGTCATTGCTGACAGCAAGCTGATTGCCAATGCCGCGATGACGGAAGTATTCAGTCAGCCATCGCTGTTAGAACGCGCAAATCTTTGTACCACCAGCATTTATGAACTCGCGACTATGATGAAAATCGACGACACCAACGCATTCATGCAGTACTTCATCGACTACGAGAGAAGCGCTCAATGAACGTATCAAAAGTAAAATTCGGCATCAATTACATTGATACAAAATCACCGCTTCATGCACTTAACGGCATCACCAAATTTGCGCTCTTCTTAGCTTGGGTAACCGTGGTCTTAACTACGTTCGACCTAAGATTGATTGCACTGCTTATTGTGACTGGTTTATACCTGCTAAAGCTGACCAATGTGCCTGTACGCGTATATAAGCCTCTGTTATTGGGTACGGCGAGTGTATTGAGCCTAAATGCTTTGTTCATGTATCTGCTGGCTCCACAGCAAGGTACTGAGCTCATCGGCAGCAAAACCTTATTGCTGACATTGCCGGGTAACTACTCGTTGAGCCAAGAGACTCTGTTTTACTTGGTTACTGTGACGCTCAAATACATGAGCATGTTCCCGATAGCGTTGATTTTTGTCTTCACAACGCATCCGACTGAGTTTGCAGCTAGCCTCAACCGTATCGGTGTTCCTTACAAGATCGCCTATGCGGTCAGCTTAACACTGCGTTACTTGCCAGAAGTTAAGAAAGACTTCATCAATATCATGCATGCTCAACAGGCTCGTGGTGTAGAGCTCTCAAAGAAAGCGCCTCTAATTACTCGAATCAAAAATGTGGCTAAGGTTCTAGGCCCGCTCATTTTCTCTAGCTTGGACCGAGCAGACGAGATCTCTAACGCAATGACGTTACGAGGTTTTGGCCGACACAAAGCTCGCACTTGGTATAGCTATGCACCTTTGAAACGTATCGACTTTGTTTGTTTAGGTGTCATCGCTTTTATCGTGGTGTTAGCCATTGCGAAACGCATTCTAGAGCCGCAGTTATTTTGGTATCCGTTCTAGTCATCTGAATTAGCATAGATAAACAAAGACTTTAAATAACACACCGCTCAATAGGGCGGTGTTTTTGTTTATGCCAAAATCTGATTGATAATTGAACCAATGACACAATACTGACTATATTTAACGATAAATTGACCAGTTATTTACCCTTGGAGTTTGAGATTTAATTCATAAGCTCTTAATATACTCTTTTACAGAATGTTACAATCAATAGAGATTTGTAATGGCTCGAATTACTCAAGTACAGAAACTAGAAAATCAAAAGCACTACGATGAGATCGTACTAAACCTTTTTCTGGCTGAAGGACATGAAGCACTAACTTATGCAAGGATTGCTCAAGAAATTGGCATTAGTTTGACGACGCTTCAGGGCTATTATCCATCGACCCGCGCTATCCGATCAGCGTTACACCAACACATGCTATCAATTGTTATAGAGAATCTAGAGTTCTCATCGGAAGAAGTATTCATTCAATCTTGGCAAAACGCTCTAGATAATGATCAATTTCGATTCGTGATCAAATTGATGTTTTTCCATGCCTCCCAGGTCAAGAGCCCTGAACAGTTTAACATCAGTTCAGATGGTCAATTCCGCGAGATAATGTTTAATAGCTTTGGGCTTGATTCCGTTCGAATCCTTGAGACTGTCGTAGGACGTTCAATGTTCTATCTCACGAACTTCAAGCAGCATTAGACCAAACGTTATAAATACAAAAATGGGAGCCTTTCGGCTCCCATTTTCTTTTTAGTTATCGCTTACTTCAACTAATAGACCTAATTTAGCTTGTAAAAAACGGTCGATAACGGTGGTAAACGCAGCTCAATCGATGTGTCTAAGCCTTCGCTTTCTACTGATTCAACCTCAGCAACCGGCTTCACTTCAAAGCCACTGCCTGCATAATCCGCAGAGTCTGTATTCAATAACAAAGAGTACTGACCTTGTGCTGGAACACCTAAGCGGAAGTGCTCATGAGGAACGGGGGTAAAGTTAGAAACCACCAATACACGCTCGCCTGATTCACTGATACGCTCATGAGCTAAGATGCTCGCTTGAGCAGAGTCCTGTAGACGCCATTCAAAGCCTTTCGGATCAAAATCAAGATCGTGCATTGCAGCTTCAGAGCGGTACAGATTGTTCAGGTCTTTCGTTAAACGCTGAACACCTTGATGACGCTCGTAATCCAGCAAAAACCATTGCAGCTGGTCGTCATGGTTCCATTCAGCCGTCTGACCAAATTCTGCACCCATGAAGTTCAGCTTCTTACCTGGTTGCGCATACATGTAACCCATATAAGCACGTAGGTTTGCCGTTTGCTGCCATTCATCACCAGGCATCTTGTTGTGGATAGAACCTTTACCGTAAACCACCTCATCGTGAGACAGAGACAATACATAATTCTCACTGTGTGCGTAAACCAGTGGGAAGGTAATCGTATCGTGGTGATATTTACGGTTGATTGGGTCTTCTTGAATGTAAGACAAGCTGTCGTGCATCCAACCCATGTTCCACTTAAAGCCAAAGCCTAAGCCGCCCATAAAAGTCGGTGCTGAAACACCAGGGAAAGCCGTTGATTCTTCAGCAATCGTCATCGCATTCGGAAAGTGTTTATACACTTCTTCGTTCATCCACTTAAGGGTTGCGATAGCGTCGTAGTTTTCGTTGCCGCCATCCGCATTCGGGATCCATTGGTCATGGCTACGCGAATAGTCGAGGTACAACATCGAAGCAACCGCATCAACACGGATGCCATCAATGTGGAATTGCTCGAACCAGTACAGTGCATTAGAAACTAAGAAACGACGAACATGCTCTTTGCCTAAATCGTAAATGTACGAGTTCCAATCTTGATGCCAACCACGACGTGGATCTGGATCATGGAATAATGGCGTACCATCGAAGTTTGCTAGGCCGTGATCATCACTTGGGAAGTGAGCAGGAACCCAGTCCAGAACAACGCCAAGACCCGCTTGGTGACATTGATCGACGAAGTATTTGAAATCATCTGGAGAGCCAAAACGGCTAGTCGGTGCAAAAAGACCAACAGGCTGATAGCCCCAAGAACCGTAGAATGGATGTTCTGAAACTGGCATTAGTTCAACGTGCGTGTAGCCAAGATCCGTTAGGTATGGGATCAGCTCTGCCGCAAGCTCGCGATAATTTAAGAATTCACCTTCAGCGTTACGCTTCCAAGAACCTGCATGCAATTCATAGAACGAAAGCGCTTCTTTGCGCTTTTGCGTTACCGGGCGATTTTGCCATTGAGTATCTTGCCACTGGTAACGAGCGTGATCGTAAGTTACAGATGAGAACGATGGGTATTGCTCAGAGTAGAAACCCCATGGGTCAGCTTTGTGTGGTAAGCCTTCGCCATTTGGTCCTTTTAATTCAAACTTGTATTGAGCGCCTTCTTCCAGTTCAGGAATGAATAAGCCCCACATACCGTAATCTAGGCGTTGCATTGGGTGGCGGCGACCATCCCAAGCGTTGAAGTTACCCACCAAGCTTGCCGCAGTTGCATGCGGTGCGTACACCAAGAAACGCGTACCTGAAATCGTCTGTCCATCACGCTCTAGCGTAATAAACTGAGCCCCCATGTGATGATACATATCTTTCGGTGTATGAAGATCTTCATAACTCGCATATAGATCGTGGTACTGATACGGATCATCAATGATCTGTTCTACGCCAGCCCAATCAACCGCAAGCTTATAGTGAGTGAAACGTAAGTCTCTCTCTTGCTTAAGAATGAAACCACTTTCACCCTCTCGCGCTAACTCAATACGAGGTTCCTTTCCAACAATCAACTCGACTTTATCTGCCCCAGGAATCCACACACGTAATGCACCTTGCTCAGAAGGTAGGTATGGCCCTAAAAACGCGAATGGGTCTGTGAAACAAGCCTGTGATAGTTGGGTATATATTTGTTTTTGCTTTGAAATCGAACTTAGTTCCAAAACGTTTCTCCCTAACCAAACATCCAAAAAACATAATACAAAAATGCCCGCTATTAGTGCGGGCAATATAACGACGGTTTATTCTACCAGATGAGCATTCATTATTGAGTGACCGAGGTTGTAGTTTCGTACGGCGTAAGCAAAAAACCACCTAATTTCAAGTCACTCAATATCATTACTTACCTGCTTTTTCTCGAACGTCAGTCAGCTTAGAAGCGATACGATTAACGCCTTCGTGAGCAAATATTTCGTCCAAGTTCATTGATAGTTTACGACGCCAGTTAGGGTATTCATCAACCGTGCCAGGAATGTTTACTGGCTTGTCCATCTCTAGCCAATCTTCTAGCTGAACGCTCAGTAGTGTTGAACCACCAGCCGCTACGTGCAGTTGAAGTGCCTCAGCAAGGTAAGAGTCCATCGGTACTTGGCTCGCATCGCGGCCCACACCTTCTGGTAGGAAACCATGCCATGCTACTGAATCTAAGATACCTTGCTTGCACTCTAGGCGGTCATCGAACAAGGTTTCTAATTGTTCTGCATCTGGGTATAAGCCAATCTCTTGGCCCATTTTTAGGTCATCACAGTGCCAAAAGCCGCGAAGCGTTGGCATATCGTGAGTACACAGCGCCGCCATCGATTGTGATGCGTAGTGTTTTGGTGAGATGAAACCACCGTCGTCTTCTGATGTTTCGAAGAAGAACACTTTGTAAGAATGCACACCAGCATCTGCAAGGATGTCGACAATCTCATCCGGTACCGTACCTAAATCTTCACCGATAACGCTACATTGGTAACGGTGAGATTCAAGCGCCAGAATAGACAGCATATCTTGTACTGGGTAGTAGATGTACGCGCCCTTAGTTGCGTTCTCACCCTTTGGAATCCACCACAAGCGCAGTAGACCTAAAACGTGGTCGATACGCAGTGCACCACAGTGCTTCATGTTCGCACGAAGTAGCTTGATGTAAGCGTCGTAGCTTGTTTCTTGAAGCACTTCTGGGTTTAACGGAGGTAGACCCCAGTTCTGACCCAAAGGACCAAGAATATCAGGTGGAGCACCAATGCTCGCATCCATCACTAGGTTGCCTTCGTCAGCCCAAGTCTCGCTGCCTGAATCTGCAACACCTACCGCTAAGTCACGGTACAGGCCAACAGCCATGCCCTTCTCTTCTGCAAGAGACTGTGCATCGTTGATCTGGCAATCTGCTAGCCATTGCAGGTACATGTACAGATGAACGTTTTCTAAGTTCTCTTTGATGTATTTCTGTGTCGCTGGGCTGTCGAATGTACGGTACTTCTCAGGGAATACCGGCCATCCCCACATGCCAGAATCTTCTGCATGCAGTTCACCATGTAGAGCATCAAACGCCGCTTGATGCATCAGGCTATCGCCACCCTCTTCTACGAAGGCTAAGAACGCTTGTGCACGGTCGCTGTTTTTGTCTAGATGACGAGTCTTAAATTCTGCGAATAGCAGAGGCAAGATGCTCATCTTAAGCTCAGACACTTCGGTGTAGTTTACCCAGTGTGCTTCACGCGCTTTTTGTAGACGCTGTTGGAACTCTGCGCTGCCGACTGTTTGTTGTGCTTCTGCACTTAGTGCAAATTCAGGAACTGAACTCACATCAATGTATAAGATGTTCAACCAGCGACGAGAAGATGGGCTATATGGGCTCGCACCTTCAGGGTTCGCAGGGAACAATGAGTGAATTGGGTTTAGACCAACGAAGTCACCACCACGAGAAGCGATATCCGCAACAAGCTGTTTTAGGTCTCCGAAATCACCAATACCCCAGTTATGCTGAGTTCTTAGGGTATAAAGTTGAACACTGGGTCCCCAAAGCTTTTTGCCTTGCTCGATTGGTGACTGCTTGAAACACGCTTTTGGCGTAATAATCAGTGTCATCTCGTAAGGCTTCTTACGGCGCTTACGGCTCACAATGAGCTTGTGATAACCCCATGCCAAATCACTTGGCAATGCAAACACTAAAGGGCCACCCTCGGCACGCTCGTCACGAATGACTTGAGATTGAAGATAGCCTTCAAGTACCTCTCCTTGCTCGGTTTCTAAGCGCCAGCTGAACTCACTTTCACGAGCACTTACACCTAGATTAAGCGCCACTTCTACTGGCTCACCGTCACGCAAGACAAGAACTGGGTCTAGTACATCTTTTTTGTGTTTTCTTTCTGCTGACTTAAGCAGTGCATCATCGCTGCTTGTATCGTAGCCCAACGAAGCCAATAGAGACGTGATCGTCTCGTCTGATACTTGTGCTTCATCGCCCCACGCACTAACGTAACTGTCGGCAATGTTTGCCATTTCTGCGACTTGTTTTAATACGGTCTGTTCTTTCATCGCTCTCTCCGAAAACGTTCTGACGCTTTCTATTTTGTAGGGTTGTTAATTTAATTTTTACTAATCAATTAGCTTGTGACAATCGGTTTGTAAGCAGCTTGTTTATAAACGAAACCTTTAAGCCTTTCGTTTGCTCACAAGCTAATTGAGCCAAGGCAGAAACTGCCTTGGCTACTTTGGAAGTATTAACGGTTAACCGCTTCAAGTTTCCAGATGTTGTTCACGTAGTCGCGGATAGAGCGGTCTGATGTGAACTTACCAACCAATGCTGTGTTAAGAATTGCTTTCTTAGCCCAACCTGCTTGGTCTTTGTATTGCGTGCCCATGTCTTCGTGCGCTTTCACGTAAGATGCGAAGTCAGCAAGACATAGGTAAGGGTCACCACCGTCTAGCAGGCTATCAAACGTTGCACGTAGAAGGCCTGGTTGACCTGGAGTGAACTCATCGCCAGTCAGTAGGTCTAGAGATGCTTTCAGTAGTGGGTCTGCATTGTAGTAGTCGTATGGGTTGTAGCCTTGAGCTTTCAGAGCTTGAACACCATCAACGTCTAGGCCGAAGATGTAGATGTTTTCATCACCCACTTCTTCACGAATCTCAACGTTTGCACCATCCATCGTACCGATAGTTAGCGCGCCGTTTAGAGCCATCTTCATGTTGCCCGTACCAGATGCTTCTTTACCCGCTAGTGAGATTTGCTGAGAAACGTCTGCTGCAGGGATGATGATTTCAGCCATGCTTACACGGTAGTCAGGAATGAATACCACTTTCAGTTTGTTACCGATGCGAGGGTCGTTGTTGATCTTCTCTGCAATCTTGTTAACCGCGAAGATGATCTCTTTCGCTAGGCGGTAACCCGGTGCTGCTTTCGCTGCGAAGAAACATACGCGTGGCTCACACTCGAAACCAGGTTCGTTAAGAATACGGTGGTACAGAGATAGAATGTGTAGCAAATCTAGGTGCTGACGCTTGTATTCGTGAAGACGTTTGATTTGAACGTCAAAGATAGCGTTAGTATCTAGCTCGATACCCATGTTCTCTTGAACCCAATCAGCTAGGCGCTGTTTGTTTTCTTTCTTAACAGCCATGAATTCTTTTTGGAATTTCGCGTCTGTTGCAAACTTAGCGATGCCTTCTAGCTGCTCAAGTTTTGCTGGCCATTCAGTGCCGATCTTACCCGTGATTAGCGTAGATAGACCTGGGTTACAGAACTTCAACCAACGACGTGGCGTGATGCCGTTCGTTACGTTAGTCAGTTTACCTGGGAAGATTTCGTTGAACTCAGGGAACAAGTCTTTCTTAACCAGTTGTGAGTGAAGCGCAGCTACACCGTTTACTTTGTAAGAACCAATCACACATAGGTTTGCCATGCGAACCATGCGGTGGAAACCTTCTTGGATGATAGAAAGCTTCGCTTGCTTCTCACCGTCACCAGGCCACATCTTGCGAACTTCTTGCATGAAGCGGTGGTTGATTTCAAAGATGATTTCCATGTGACGTGGAAGAAGACGATTGATCAGTGATTCAGACCAAGTCTCTAGCGCTTCTGGAAGTAGTGTGTGGTTCGTGTAAGCGAACGTGTGAGCACTGATTTCCCATGCTTGATCCCAAGATAGACCTTTCTCGTCAATCAGGATGCGCATTAGCTCAGGAATCGCGATCGTTGGGTGTGTATCGTTCAGCTGAATCGTTTCTTGCTTAGGCAGATCTTCTAGAGAGAAACCTGCTGCTTCGTGGCGACGTAGAATATCGCGAACCGATGCTGCTGAATGGAAGTACTGCTGCATTAGACGCAGTGTCTTACCTTTCTCGTGGTTATCGTTCGGGTAAAGAACCTTAGTGATGTTACCTGCATCGATTAGCGAGTGTTGCGCTTCGAAGTAATCACCGTTGTTGAAGCTTGCTAGTGAGAATGGTGCAATTGCCTGACATTCCCAAAGGCGCAGTGGGTAAACCGTGCTTGACTCGTAACCTACGATAGGTAGATCCCAAGGCATTGCTTTCACTTCCATACCTGGAACCCAAGTACGTACTTCTTTACCGTCGATGAATTCAACTTCTACATGACCGTAAAAACCAATGTGTTGTGCTAGTTCTGGACGAGCCACTTCCCATGGGTAACCTTCAACACCGCGCCATGCGTCAGGTGCTTCTTGTTGGCGACCGTCTTGGAAAGACTGCTTGAATAAACCGTATTCGTAGTGAAGACCGTAGCCTACTGTTGGGTATTCTTGAGCGGCACAAGAATCCATGAAACAAGCAGCTAGACGACCAAGACCACCATTACCTAGTGATGGGTCACGTTCTTCTTCTAGAAGGTCAGTTAGGTTTTGACCTAGCTCTTCCATTGCATGAGTGATCTGTTCGTATAGACCCATGCTGATCAGGTTGTTACCTGTTAGACGGCCAATCAAAAACTCAAGTGATAGGTAGTTAACGCTCTTCGCGTTCTTAATTTTTTCGTCATTTTCAGTTTCTAACAGATCAAATGTTGTGAGTTCTGCTAGCGCACGCCCCATTGCTAGGTACCATGCGCGGCTATCTGCGTTTTCAATCGTTGTTGCGTAGGTTGCAGATAAATGTTTCTTAACACTCTCTTGGAATGACACTTTATCGAAAGTTTTTTGCTGAGTTGGTTTCATTTCAGAAATCTCGCTTTTAATAGTTCTAATTCATCTGTGACATATCGTGCATGGTCACCATAAACTAAACATCCTCCCGCTAATGCAACTGACTAGGAGTAGATGGGAGGGCGTAGGGGGCGTACCGACTTAGGGTTAGTGATCTGACTCTCATGTTCTGACTGCGAACAAAAACTTGGAGTGACTAAGATCACAAGCTCCCGTTCGATAACTTAACTTCAATTGATGTGACTTTTATTTAACCCATTTAAAGTCATTGCCAAATCTGAGTTTCAGATCACGAAAATAATTTCCAACTCTCATCTTTTGCATTGATTCCCGTGTAGGGATGAACGAAGTCACATTCACAAACCAACCCGCAACGTGAGCAAAGTCTCAAATAAAGGGCGTAGACACCCAAAAACATGCAGGAGTGCAAGGTTTCTGAGGAGGATCGTAGTCGGTAACGTTTGGCTTCACGTAATATGAGTAAAGACTTAAGTAATTAGGCTCATGTCATTGGAGTGCACTCAACGATAGATTGGGATATTCCAGAACATAGCCACGGAATAGGTGTAAAACTTCGATATGTGGATCCCTTCGAAACTGACTCGTCCCGGCCGCTTACATAATGCAATCCTACGACCTAGGGTTCTCGATCTGCTTCACAATGCAGATTGCTATAAGCTTGTGTTGTTCCGCTCTCCAGCGGGCTACGGCAAAACCACCATGGCTGCACAATGGTTGGTAGATAAACCTAATGTGGGTTGGTACAGCATTGATGATAGCGACAATGATGCCTTCCGCTTTATCAACTACCTACTTCAATCACTTAATAAAGCGACTCAAAATGCCTGTCCGAATGCCCAAAAACTGGCAGAAAAGCGACAGTTTTCATCGCTGCATTCTTTATTAAGTGAAGTATTTGCCGAGATGTCGGAATTCCATCACGAGTGCTTTCTGGTGTTGGATGACTATCACTTGGTCAACAATGACGACATCCACGAAGCCATGCGCTTCTTCCTCAAACACATGCCCGATAACCTAACGTTGGTTGTCACCAGTCGTGGTACGCCACCACTTGGTACAGCAAACCTGCGCGTTCGTGACTTAATGATCGAATTAGGTAATGACTCGTTGGCGTTTGATACCGAAGAAACCACACGCTTTTTCAACCAACGCGTAGCCGACGGCATTGATGACACCACGGCAGATAGCATTTGTAGTTATGTAGAAGGTTGGCCTTCTGCACTACAACTTATCGCGCTACAAGCACAACACCAAAAACGCACTCTTGCACAGTCCGCAGAGTCATTCTCTCACTTTAACCACGCCCATCTTTGGGACTACTTGGTTGAAGAAGTATTCGACCTGCTAGACAAAGAAACCCGACAGTTCTTGATGCAATGTTCTGTGCTTGATCACTTCAACGATGAGCTTGTGTGTGCACTTACACAGCGTGAAGATGCGTTAGGTATGATCGAATCACTCAACCGTTTTGGTTTGTTCATCTACCCGCTTGAAGGTGAAAAGAACTGGTATCGCTTCCATAACTTGTTTGGTGAATTCCTCGCACATGAGCGCCAAGCTCGAATTCCTCAGCAAGAAGCTGAACTGCATCGAAGTGCTGCAAAAGCGTGGATCAAGCAAAACACACCACACCAAGCACTACGTCACGCACAGCGTGCTGAAGATCCAGAACTGATCATTCAAATCCTGACTGAGCACGGTTGGCCGATGTTCAACCAAGGTGAGCTTTCGTCATTAGAAATGGCGATCAAACAGCTAACCACAGATCAACTATACAGTGAGCCAAAGCTTTCGATGTTGCGCGCTTGGCTTGCACAAAGTCAGCACCGTTATGACCAAGTGGGTACTTTGTTGGAAGAGGCTGAGACTCAATATCAAGCGCGAAACATTGAACTCGATACTCAGCAGCAAGGCCAATACAACGCCTTACGCGCACAAGTTGCCATCAACAGCAATGAGCCTGAGAAAGCATTGGAATTGGCTGAGCTTTCGTTGAGTCAGTTGAACACCACCGTTTATCGTAGCCGCATTGTCGCAACCTCGGTTGTGGGCGAAGTGAATCACGTAATGGGTAACCTAAGCCGTGCGCTACCGATGATGCAACAAACAGAAAAACTGGCACGTCAGTATCAGGTTTACCATCAGGCCCTGTGGGCGATTCTGCAACAAAGCGAAATCTTGATTGCTCAAGGTTATGTTCAAGCTGCATTTGAGCTACAAGACAGTGCATTCAAATTGATTGAAGAACATCAGCTGCAATACGTACCTCTGCACGAATTCTTGCTGCGTGTTCGCGCTCAGATCTTCTGGTGTTGGAACCGACTAGATGAAGCGGAAGAGTGTTGCTACAAAGGCTTAGATATCCTTGGTCACCACTCTCCGAGTAAACACCTGCACAGCTATTCTATGTTGGCTCGTATTTCATTGAGCCGTGGTGAGATTGATAAAGCGTCGAAATTTATCGACCAGATTCAGCACCTATTGCGTCAATCGACTTACCACGTAGATTGGACGGCAAATGCTTCTCTTTCTTTGATTCTGTTCTGGCAAGTAAAAGGCGATAAAGAAGCTATCCGTGATTGGCTGAGTGTGGCTGTTCGACCTGAATCGGCAAGTAACCACTTCTGCCAACTTCAGTGGCGAAACATCGTTCGTGCTCACATCATCCTTGAGCAGTATGAAGACGCAGAAGAAGCGCTGACCTTCCTTAAGAGTGAAGCCCAGCGTTCGCACCTGATTACAGACACCAACCGCAACTTGATCGTTGAAGCCGTGTTACGTACACAAATTAACGATGAAGACAGCGCACGAATACTACTCGAAGAAGCGCTTCATATGACTAACCAAACCGGTATGGTCGGTAACTTCTTGGTAGACGGTGGGACTATCGGGCATATCTTGGATAAGTTGAGCAACAAGCCAGGCTTAGGTGATTTAGAACGTCACCGCGCACAACAAATCATGAAAGATATTTCCGCGACCCAACGCAGCCGCTCGGTTCACTTCGATGAAGACTTTGTTGAGAACTTGGTTAATCACCCGAACATTCCTGAGCTTGTGCGTACTAGCCCACTCACCCAGCGTGAATGGCAAGTACTTGGTCTGATCTACTCAGGATTCAGTAATGAGCAGATCGCTCAAGAACTCGATGTAGCGGGTACCACAATCAAGACTCACATCCGTAACCTTTACCAAAAGCTCAACATCGCTAACCGTAAAGAAGCAATCAGCACAGCGGAGAACTTGCTGCAGTTGATGGGATACTAAAGCGGGTTCGAGATTCGAGATTCGAGATTCGAGATTCGAGATTCGAGAAAAGTTTAAGCTAGTCGCCAATGGTGGCTAGCTTTTTTTTGCTTGGAACATGGGAAAATAGCAACTTACCAAACGACAGGCAAAAAAATAGCCAACCGCAATAATCGCGATTGGCTCTATATATTTGTGAACAAATCATAAGTTCACTAACAACGTCAGTTGGCTAGGTGACCCTCGGCTTAAGAAGGGTCAATGTATCTAATGCAGTTAGCGTGCCAACTTTTATTCGACGTTTTATAAACCCTGCATCGCATAAAAACCATGAATTCATCATGAGAATTGCAAAGTGCATTTGCATAATGCAACCAAGATGCAATATCGATAAGAGATCAGTTTCATCGCTGCTCTTAATGACAAATCACTAAGTGGTTGTTATCTAAATGTTAGGCAAATATTCACTTCAACTTATTGCCTTACAATTAATAGAGTAATAAAAGCCCTTCCCCAAAAGCATATTCATACTTTTTTTACACTAAAGTTTGTATACTGCACAAAATCATCCTCAACTCTATGAAGCAATGAACTACTTAAGTACTTTTTTCAAAGGCATGGCTATGGGCGCAGCAGACGTTGTTCCTGGCGTGTCGGGCGGAACCATCGCATTCATCACTGGTATCTACGATACGCTGCTAGAAAGCATTCGCAGAATTAACCCTAGCGTACTTGGCTTATGGAAACGCGAAGGCTTCAAAGCCGCGTTTAATCACATCAATGGTTTCTTCCTAATTTCACTGTTCGCGGGCGTATTCACGAGCATTGCGACATTCGCAAAATTGATTTCTTGGTTATTAGTCACCCACCCTGTTCCACTGTGGTCTTTCTTCTTCGGCCTGATCTTGGTGTCGGTTTTCCATATTCTTAAGCAAGTAGAGAAACGCGATATGATTCGCTTCGTGTTTTTGCTGCTTGGCGTTGCTTTCGCTTATAGCATTACCGTGCTTAAGCCGCTGCAAATGGAGCCAACCAGCATCAACGTATTGATTGCGGGTGCGATTGCTATCTGCGCGATGATTTTACCCGGTATTTCAGGCAGCTTTATTCTGCTCCTGATTGGCATGTATGGCCCCGTGCTTGGCGCCGTTAAATCATTTCAAGTCGATGTACTTGCGCTATTCCTTGCGGGCTGTGTGATCGGACTGCTGACTTTCTCACATGTACTGTCTTGGCTATTGCGTTCATTCCGCGACTTCACATTGGTATTCTTAACCGGTTTGATGATCGGTACGCTGCCTAAGATCTGGCCTTGGAAAGAGACCATCAGCTGGCGCACAAACTCAAAAGGTGAACAAGTTCCTCTGATTCAAGAAAACCTATCACCGTTTGATTTTGAAGCGGTAACCTCTCAGCCTTCTCAGTTGGTCATGGCGATTGTGATGATGTTTGCTGCGATTGCATTGGTTTTAGGCCTGGAGAAGTTCGCAGAGCGTAACGCTGACTAATCATTCAACGTATTTCTGGAACATGTTCAGAATGGATAGAACTTAGAAATACTAAGCTCACATATCTATTAAACAGACAAAAGCGAAGCCAATGGCTTCGCTTTTTTAGTTCTACCATACGCACAAAATTGCTTTTTGATACAAGCACGTATTGAGTGGTGTGATACCATCGCCGTTCTTATAAAATCAAATGAGAACACGACATGCACCCAGCATTAAAGGTTGCTGCGCTCGGTATTGCGCTGGTCGCTGGCTTTTATGGACCACAGGCAGTCGAGCAATTTAAATCGGTAGTAGAGAGCCACTCTCCTGACGTCAACTTAGATGACTACTGCATGCTTTCAACAACATCGTGTGAGCAAGACAGCGTTGCTATGACCCTTGAGCATGAAACAGCTCAACCTCTAGTCCCAACAAAAATCAAAGTGGTGTGGGAAGGCGCGGCCTCTGAAACCTTGATGCTATCGCTGACCGGTTTAGAGATGGAAATGGGCTCAGCACGTTTCCAATTAAAAAATACTGGTAACAACATCTATGAAGGTGATGTCATTTTACCCGTGTGTACCATGGATCACATGACTTGGCTTGGTGAGCTCACCGATGGTGTTGAAACCGTAAAACCTGCAATAAGGATGGCAAGATGAGTAGAAATTGGTCGTTAGCATTGGTTGTCGCTTTTGTACTTGGCTTTGGTGTCAAAAGCTATCTTGATGGGCAAAACGAAGTTCAAGAACAACACGCTGCAAAACAAGAGTTCTCCGCAACGACTCTTTTCGGCAAAGACAACCAACCAACGGAAATCTTTGACCAAACCGATGACAGAATTCGTATCGTTTACTTCGGTTTCACACGCTGCCCAGATGTGTGCCCCACTTCTTTGGCTATGTTGGCCGGAGCACTTAACCAAGTCTCTGATGAAGCAAAAGCCAAGATTCGCCCGATGTTTGTCTCTCTCGACCCTGAGCGTGATGCAGCAGAGGCCTCATACGAATACGCACAATACTTCCACCCAATGATGGAAGGATTAAGTGGTCCTTTGGATGTGACAACCACGCTTGCACACAACTACGGTGTTATTTTCAGAAAGACCAAGCTGGAAGGTTCAGAGTTGGAATACACCCTTGACCACAGCTCATATTTTTATTTTTTAAAGCCCGACGGTACCTTGATTACCAAAGTGCCGCATACGTTAACGCCAGCACCAATTGTTGAGGCTATCAACAAGCTGACGCAGTAAAACGTAAAAACAAAGAACTTAACTAATAAAGTTCGAACAAAAAGTCAGGTCCCAGACCAAAAACATAAAAATTAAGGACAACAACATGAAGTTAAAAGCACTTGCTCTAGCAGGCTTATTGCTCACCCCTTTTGCTCAGGCTAGTAGCGATATTATGGTTCATGACGCGTACGCTCGTGCAACCCCGCCTTCAGCAGTGAACAGCGCGGTGTTCACGACTCTGATGAACCACAGCGATAAAGATCGCGCTATTGTTTCTGCAACAACACCTGCAGCAGGTAAAGTAGAACTTCATGATGTAATCATGGATGGCGATGTTATGAAAATGCGCCAAGTTCAAGAGATCACCATCCCTGCAAACGGTGAAGCGGTACTTAAACCTGGTAGCCTACACATCATGTTGTTCGACCTAAAAAGTAGCCTAAAAGAAGGTGAGCAAATCGAGATGACTCTGACTTTCGCCAATGGTGAAACGCAGACCTTCGATGCCCCGGTTAAGAAAGTGATGAGCGGCATGAAGAAGATGAACCACGACCATCATTAATCGTATTCACAATTGATAAAATAATTTAAGCCACGATGACTTCTCGCCATCGTGGCTTTTTGTTAAACTGAGCGCGCTTTTTATTCAAAGCCTGAACACATTAATAAACCAAGGAGAATAGAAGATGATTGTAATGAAAACACTAAAACTGGCAGTAAAAGTAACGCGTTAATTTGTTTGGTTAATCAAACTTTAATCTCGAACTACCAACATTAAGCCATCAGCTGGCTACCGCACACTTTTACCCGGTTTACTGTTGATCGTAAGTGATCAATATCTGCATGCCTGTAAAGCATGACTCAAATCCGGGGTCCTATCGATTTTGAATTCGACCCAAGCTCAAACATTTTTGACGTCTCGACGCTTTTTGAACTGACCAACGCTTTTCGATCTCATCGACAACCTGAGATCTTACAAGACGTTAATGCTCTCACAAGAAAAGAAAGCTCGCACGTCTGGGTAAATAGACATGAATTCACAAAACGCATTTTCTCATCCAATGTCACTTCAACAACTTGGATGGCAACCTGTATTCCAACAACAACTGACACTCGAAGACTATGATCACTCCGTCATTGCTCGTATCGTCGCACATCACCGCAATGGCTATACATTAGCGTCAGAGCAAGGTGAAATTGTTCTACCCATCCACCAAAACCAACCGGCAATGACCGTTGGCGACTGGGTAATATTGAACTCTGAACTGCAATTCGATCGCTTACTAGAACGCCAATCGCTCTTTAGCCGAAAAGCTGCGGGCAGTCGTGTGGCTGAACAATATATTTCAGCCAATATCGACACAGTGTTTATCGTGGTTTCATTGAACAACGACTTTAATCTGAGTCGCATTGAACGCTACCTGGCACTCGCAAATGAAGCACAAGTTGAAGCGGTTATCGTCCTGACGAAGAAAGACTTGTGTGACGACTACGAAGACAAAGTACAACAGGTACAAAGCTTAGACCCGATGCTGATGATCGAAGCGGTCAACAGCCTAGATCAAGACTCAACCCAAGTACTTTCACCTTGGTGTAAAATCGGCAAGACCGTCGCGCTAATGGGCTCTTCTGGTGTGGGTAAGTCGACTTTGGTTAACTCATTGCTAGGTGAAGCATCGCAGGCAACTGGTGGTATTCGTGAAGACGACAGTAAAGGTCGTCATACAACCACATCACGATCACTCCACTTGCTCGCATCAGGTGGCTTGCTTCTCGACACTCCAGGAATGCGAGAGCTACAACTTGCAGACTGCGCTGAAGGCGTGAGTGAAACTTTTTCAGACGTCGAAGAGTTAGCAATGCACTGCCGCTTCTCTGATTGTCATCATGAATCAGAGCCGGGATGCAAGATAAGGGCTGCCATTGAGAGTGGTGAACTGTCTGAAAGACGATTTACTAACTATCAAAAGCTACTGAGAGAGCAAGCAAGAAACGGCGCTTCTCTTGCAGAGCAACGCGCTAACAATAAGCAGCTTTCCAAAATGTACCGAAACGTACAGTCAGAAAGCCGCAATATTAAGAAAGGCTCAGCTTAAGCAGTTGGATATTGACGGTAATCTGAGTTAATCGCTCAACGCTGAGCTGAAACACCGAGCCCCACGTGTCAATCGCGTGGGGCTTTATCTACAAATTCCCTTCCTCATCAACAAGGGATATTAAGATATCGTCTGCTTCCGAAAGTAAAAATTCACCATTTATAATAGTTGGAATTTTTCTTAGCGAGTTAATCATCACGTTAATGTTTCTCTTTATCCAGTTCAATATAATTCCCCCTTGAACAATAAAGTTAAAATACGATTAATCGCGTCACTTTTACTACCAGATTGACTGAATATAACGAACATAAAGTATCGATTACCGGACAAGTATAATCACCTTCAGAAGAAAATTTCATTTCAAACCACCTTCCAAGGAGATAGAAAATGCTTCGTCTAACCACCATATTATTAACGCTTCCTCTAGCTGCCTGCTCTACAATAAATACTGACTTCGAAAAGCAAACCGATTTCTCAATGTATAAAACCTATGATTTCAGCTCGCCCGGGGCTGCGAAAGAAGAGAAGAACAAAATACCGATTAGTATCGACTCAATCAGGATTGAAAGTGCGATCATTAAAGAAATGAGCCGCACAGGGGTTTCATTTGTAGAGGACGGAGGCGACCTATACGTCCGCTACCAACTTCAGCAAGCATCTGAACTTGTGTCTTCCGGCTCGTCAGTTGGTATTGGCTATGGTTGGAACAATTTCCGTGGGGGAATGTCCACTCCACAAAATTATCACCGACAGACGTACGGACAATTGGTTGTAGAACTGATCGATGATAGAACCAACATCGTTGTATGGACAGCGAATTCAAGCCGAAAATTGACTCGCTCAATGAGTTCTAAGGAACGTGAAGAGCTGATTTACGAGGAGATCGCTGAAATGTTTCAACAGTACCCTTCGTACAAATGATTGAAAACTTCTAGGTGATAACTTCTTCAAATATCGGCCATTGAATGTGCAGATAGAGGAAGCCTAGGCATTAGAGGAAGAAGGCACCAAAGCCACTAATGCAATAGATCAAAGCTGCATCATATTGTTATATACCCTCAACCTTAAAGCTAACGCTGTAACTCACGTCCGAGTGACGAGTTTCACTCCAATCACGTTAGGAGCTCCATTTTCGTCTATATATAGCGAGACGTTTAAGGGGATGCCTAACGTACTCAAATGCTCTTTATGTACCAGACTCGACTCTAAAACAGGATCGTGAAACATAATTGTCAGCGAGGGCAAAAGCGGCTATTCAGCTTGATTAGCAAACCTAGAATATTCAAACGCGATAGCATTTAACAACTGAGGTAAGTCTTTAATATTTTGTTTATTAATTTCGATATAATCATCAACGAAGTGGTCTTTTTCTTCGGCTGCCTTATTAATAGAACAACCTAATAATAGAATACAACTTAGCGCTAAAAGGGTTAGCTTCTGCATTTACAATGCCTTGATTAGTTTTAGGTAAGGGATGAGGATAGAAGTGGTAAAAAGCTCGAAAGGCGCTCAATAAATCGACATTCACTTTTATTGAGCATGAACCTTCTCGTAGTTCCATTTCAATCATATTTACTCAATCATTTAACTGTTATTGCGTCTTATCAATCCAATATTTCACCATTAGCGAAAACTCTTGGTACCTATCTTGATAACAAAAATGACCACTGTCTTTGAATACTGTTAACTCAGCATTCGACATGCGTTTAGCTAAACGTTCTCCATTATCGACGTAAAGAATTGCATCGTTTTCTCCCCAAAATATCTGAGTGGGTAACTCTATTTTATCGAGCAATGGATCAACCGTTGCTAGACTTTTTGGGTAATCTTTAAACCATTGCATGACGGCAGGAATTCGATTGCGATAAGAAGCAATATAGTCGGAAATCTCTTCTTGATTGGGGCGATAGTTCGTATAGCAAACCTTGATACAGCCTTGAACTAAAGAGCCAGCCCCTGTCACTTTAAAAACAGTGCGCCAAAACGATGAGTCGACCATTTTTCGGATGGCGCTTGCATTTGACGAAGGATTAATTGCTGGGCCATCGCCTATCAATAAACTTTTGACATCATTGTCATATGTGCCCACATAGTAAACGATCGCGGGCATACCAACGTCAGGCCCCAATAAATGTGGTTCTTGAATATCCAAATGATTTAAGAATTCTTTTAAAAAGTCGCCTTGAGCCTTGAAAGACATGTATTCAATCCCGCCCGCACTGCCGCCGAACCCAGGCATATCGTAAGCATATAGGTTGTAGTGTTCAGCCAACCCTGTCCAAATAGGGGCATACGCAAGAATGCTTTGAGGAAAAGGGGAAAGCATCACAAGAGTCGGTTTACCAATCGCTTCAGAATGTGCGTATCGAATATCGACACCATTTATCTTGGTTCGCTTTATTGGCATGGATGGTGTCGTTTCAAATGTTGGGAACATTGGATAGTCGTTTTTTCTTCGCAACTGCTCCAAGCTTTTATATTCAGAAGTCAATAACATCAGTGCCGATGCGTTAATACGATCAAACACGCTAATTTTTTCTATCTTAGGAGTATGTGTCATTAATTAATTTCTATTTAATTCTCTGAAGTTAAAAGACGCTGAAACCATGATTAAAAATTTCCATCCAATTTATTTCTGGTTCTCAAAAAATAGTATTGGGGTTTACTCAACTCAGTATTTACAGCTATCAATAATTGTAGTTAACACCATTATTACTAATATTATCGCCACTACTTTACCGATATATTTGATGTTAACTAACATCGTTGGGGTCTGTTAAAACTCGTTAAATTACGTCATTTATGCTATGTTTATGACCTAATTCACAGAGGTTTGGATGGATCAATGACTATCAACACAACTTACTTTATAAGGGTAAATCATAGACAGAACCTTAAG